>CAXUEY010000087.1:12447-26016 GCA_964250225.1 uncultured Ktedonobacteraceae bacterium
TAGACCGGCACACGTGGAGCAGGCGGCGGCGGTGGTGGTGTGGCAGGTCTGGGCTTGCCGGGCACTAGCGTCACCGAAGGCTGCGGCACGACCAGCGGATCTTTCGGCACCGGCGGCACATACGGCTCTGGCTCAACTGGCTTGGGTGGCGTGTAGACCGGGGTAGGCGGCGTGTACACAGGCGTTGGAGGCCTGGGCGGTGTGTAGGTTGGGGCCGCGGGCGGCGTATACACGGGCGTTTCCGGTCTGGACGCTTTGGGCGTAGGTTTGGCTGGCGCGGACGTCGTGGACTGGAAGGTCGAGGCACCGCAATTGGGGCAGAAAGCTATACCCGGCTTCACCTCTGTATTGCAGCTTGTACACACACGTTTCGGAGGTGTCAGTGGGCGTCCACAGCCGCTACAAAACGTATCGCCCGGCTCATAGCTGGTGTTACACGTGGGGCAGCGCGGTTTAGCTGGCGCGGGCGGCGTATAGGCCGGTGTTGGTGGTGTGTAAACGGGAGTCGGCGGCACATACACAGGCGTCGAGGATGTGTACTGCGGCGGGGGCGCCCCCCAGTACTGCTGGAATTGTGGTACCAGCGTCCCCGGCATTGGCCCGGCGTGCGTGCCCGGCACCTGCTGCATAACCAGGCTATCGACGGTGCCCAATACCTGGTTTGATAAGGCAGCCTGCTTGACCGCGCCCGCGCCCGCCGTAATCATCAGCGGCCAGAGCACCGGGAAGGCAATCAGGCCCACCGCGCCAACGGCTGCCTTGTCCACCCATTTTTGCTGGCCAACCAGCGCCGCGCTCCCACCAGAGGTACGCTGGAAGGTCACGCTCAGGGCAGTTTGCAGGCCAATCAACGCCACCAGGTCGCCACCCTTCTTCAACTGCACCATCATCTGGTCATTGTTGCCAAAGTGTTGCACCTCGTAGCCCTGCATACGAAACATATTCTCCAGGTCAGTGGCTAATTTTTCAAAGTCTATCTCTTCACTGTTATAAAATCTGGCATCCATAACGATCTGCCTTTCTCAATGTGATAAAACGTGTTCACCACATCTTTGATTACTACACACCTTCTCTGAATAGACCTCAGTAGTCTTACAACTCAGGATTAGCATGCAGCACATCGCATCACCGCAGTGATGTATGGCCCAAGCCAGGCAAGAGACATTGATCAAAGCGAGATACCTCTATGAGAACAGTTCTTTCAACCAATTCTCTGCAACCCGCTTGTACAGTGACTCAATACGCTAGTGCTTTTACCGTAGAGAACGATTTACCTACGAACCAGCAAACACTATTCTGTTTTTCAATGTACTCATACCTGTAGTATACCACAACATAAGCTATACTGCATGTATGAGCAAGAAGAAAGTACAGTGTTTAACTACAGCGATTGTGGAGCACTCTTCATTGAGCAGTTGTCCACACGCCTCAGGTTGAATCTACGCAGATCGTCCTCGCCTTCTCTGGTTTTAGAATGCTGCATCACGCTCTTACAGGCTCTTCGCCTACTATATACGTGTACTCGCGGCTAAGGTTAGAGAGTTTGATAGATCCCCTTCTCAGTATACGCGATTTTGCTGGGAGGATGATAGGCGAAGGTGATTTGATAAGCTAATTTGGTTGCCAGCGATAGCGCCGATAGATCTCCAATGTGGGCTGATCGCCTGGTACATAGCTGACCATTGAGTAGCTGTTGATGCCGGTAAAAACCGTCGTAGCGGTGCGCAGGGCCAGGCGTCCTAACTGGCTGTGTTGCACGTGGAAGACAAAGGATGGAGCAGGCTTCTCCTCTGGATAGGTGGCAGCCGCGATACGCCGGAACTCAGGCAGGTCGCGCAGACGTTTCCACAGGGCTTTGTATTCCGGCAGATGGGTCAGCGTGCGCGTGTTATACTGGAAATCGCTAACCAGGCGCCGGGCCAGGCTCTCCCAGCCGGGAAACTGCCGCCGGTGCGTACCAAAAACCTGCTCCAACAGATGGGTGCGCTCGCCCAATGTAACCTCTTCCTGCGCCTCAAACAGGGTGATCGCGGCCTCGTTCCAGGAGTGCAGAAACCACAGACGGTCCAGCGAATGGGCCGGATACGAGGTGTTCAACACCAGCAATTCAGCCAGGCGCCCGAAGTCCAGCAGGAGATGATCCACCGGCTCGTCGTCGATCTGCTGGCCCGTGAGCTGACAAAAGGCAGAGTATAAGATACGCCGCTCCTGGTCTGGCAGTTCCAGCGCGCGCGCGATAGTATGCACTACATGCGTCGACGGATTGCGGCGCATCCCTGCTTCAAGATGATAAATATAGGTGCGCGAAAGGCGCGTTGCCTGTGCTAGCTGGCCTTGCGAAAGACCTCGTTGCTGACGGAAGCGCGCCACAAGCAGCGCGAAATCTCCACTGGAATTCAACATTTTTTCCTGTCTTAGCCCAAACTTGTGTTAGCTACCTCTCTATTATGCCCCAAAATGTGTTAGCTGGCAACATTCTCTTCCTATCTCTACCACTTTATACTAATGGTAGACGGGAAACGGAGTGACAAATTCCCTTGCGTACTTAGCCAGGCGCTCTTCCTTCAACGCTGAAGCGGAAAAAGCGGAGTGATACTGTTCTAGCTCAGAGAGGAGCTGTCCCTTATCCATCTCGGACGCTCTCTGTCTCTTATCCAGATCGAGCACAGAGCTAGATCTGAGAGGAGTCGCTCGCTCGCGGCTCTGTTTGTCCGAGATGAAAGGAGCTGTCGTGCAATGTCTGATCCATCCATAGTTCACAATGCTCAAACCGAGATTGACGCCTCGTTGCGTTCTGCCCGACCCTGGGTAAAATGGTATCAACCGGGTGTGCCAGCTCAACTGGACATTCCTGACTACCCTCTGACGTGGCTGCTCGACCAGGCGGTCAGTACATATCCCCATCGAACAGCCTTGATCTATTATGGCACAAAAATCAGCTATGCCCAACTTTCGACGCTGGTAAATCGCTTCGCCGTGGCGTTGCAGCGTCTGGGTATTCAGCCAGGAGACCGTGTCGCGCTCGCGCTGCCCAATATCCCTCAGTATCCCATCGCTTTTTATGGCGCGCTGAGGGCTGGAGCCGTTGTTGTGCCCACCAACCCTCTCTATACCGAACGCGAGATGCAGCACCAGATGGCCAATGCCGGCGCCCGCGTGCTGATTATGCTCGATACATTCTATCCGGTTGTGCGCGCTATACGCGACCAGACCCAACTGGAGCATGTGCTGATTACGAGCGTCTCTGATTTCCTGCCCCCCCTCTTGCGTACCCTCTATCCTCTGAGCCAGCGCAAAGTGCAGGTATTGCAGCCACGTTTGACCACGCAGGAGGTGCATGATGATCCGATGCTGCACAACCTGGCCGAGATGCTGGTGCAGCGTACAAAAGGCGGTGTGGAGGTCTTCAATCTGCCCACGCCCGCGCATGGCGACGATCTCGCGGTTTTGCAGTATACCGGCGGTACTACCGGCCTCTCCAAAGGCGCGATGCTGACCCATCGCAATCTGCTCGCCAACGCCATGCAAAATCACGCCTGGACGCCTGAGGCGCGGGACGGCAAGGAGATCTGTCTCTGTGCAGCGCCGTTCTTCCACTCGTATGGCATGACGGTCTGCATGAACCTCTCCATTCTGGGGGGTACGACGATGGTGCTGCTGCCTCGTTTCTCGCCCAAAGAGGTGCTCAAGGCCATCGCTCAGTATCACCCGACCTTCTTCCCCGGCATTCCCACGATGTACGTGGCGATTATGCGCGAGGCGCAGGGGCACGCTGAGCAGCTCCGCTCGGTGAAGTACTGTGTCAGCGGCGCAGCTCCTCTGCCCGCGAAAGTGCAGCAGGATTTTGAGCATTTAAGTGGTGGCAAAGTGGTCGAGGGCTATGGTCTGAGCGAGGCTTCACCAGTCACCCACGCCAACCCTCTCAACGAGAACTGCGTGAACGGCAGCATCGGCCTGCCCTTACCCAATGTCGAAGCCATGATTATGGATCACGCCACGGGCAAGAAGTTGGCCACCGGGGAAGTCGGCGAGTTGATGGTCAAAGGCCCCAATGTTATGCAGGGCTACTGGAAGCGCGACAAAGAGAGCGAGGATATCTTTCACGATGGCTGGCTCTATACCGGCGATATAGCCTATATGGATGAAAAGGGCTATTTCTACATCGTAGATCGTAGCAAAGACCTGATCGTCGCCAGCGGTTTTAACGTCTATCCACGCGAGGTTGAAGAGGTGCTCTTTCATCACGAAGCTGTTGAAGAGGCCGCCGTGATCGGTATCCCGGATGAGTATCGCGGCGAGAACGTCGTCGCGATGATCGTGCTCAAACCAGGCTTCACGGCTTCTGAGGAACTGCGCGCCAGCGTTGTCGCGCATTGCAAACACGAATTGACCGCGTATAAAGTCCCGAAAATCGTGGAATTTCGCACCAGCCTGCCCAAGTCGCTAGTCGGCAAGGTACTGCGCCGCGAACTCCGCGAATCATTTACCAAACAATCCGAAAAATAGGCCACTTTACGAGGTTGCATGTGCTATGTTGCACGTGGTATAGCACATGCAACGTCACAAAACACACCCTTTCAATGGAGAAGCAGGGGAGACAGATCATTTACGCTCGTACTGATCGTTGCCAGCGCCCAGCGAGCACCAGGAACCACCCCGCAATTAAGAAGGAGAACACACGATGTCAACGACGATAAAACCAACTGAAGCCGGTACCGCCTTTCTCACGACTCCCGTCAGTGAAAGCGCCGAGCGCATTTTTACGCTGGAGCAGCGCGACGAGGAGCAGCGGTGGATCGCTGAATCCGCCGCGACCTTTGTGAAGCGCGATGTCATGCCCCATCTCGCGGCCATCGACCGCCAGGAGCCGGGTCTGATGCCTGGCCTGGTCAAGAAGGCCGGCGAACAGGGTTTGCTGAGCATCGATATTCCCGAAGAATACGGCGGCGCCGAGTTGGGCCTGCTCACCAGCGCCCTGGTGGCCTCCAGCCTCAGCCAGGCTTCATTTGCTGTGGCCTTTGGCGCGCACACAACCATTGGCACACTGCCGATTGTCTTCTACGGCAATGAAGAGCAGAAAGCGAAATACCTGCCCAAGCTGGCCACTGGCGAGTGGATCGCGGCCTATGCCCTGACCGAGCCGGGCGTGGGATCTGACGCGATGGGCCTCGCGACTACCGCGACGCTCTCTGAGGACGGCAAATACTACCTGCTCAACGGCACCAAACAGTGGATCACCAACGCGGGCTTCGCCGATGTCATGGTAGCCTTCGCGCGCATTGGTGGGAATAAGCCCTCGGCCTTTATCGTCGAGGCGGCCTGGGAAGGCATTTCCACCGGTGCGGAAGAGAACAAAATGGGCATTAAAGGCTCCTCAACGCGCCAGGTGATCTTTCAGGACGCGAAAGTACCAGTTGAAAATCTGCTGGGCGAGATCCACAAAGGCTACAAAATTGCTTTCAATATTCTGAACATTGGCCGCCTCAAACTGGGCGCGGGGGCCGCTGTCGGGGCGCGGAACGCGCTGGACCTGGCTGCGGCGTATACCGTCGAGCGTAAGGCCTTTGGGAAGTTCCTGCACGAGTTCGGCATGATTAAAAAGAAGCTGGCGCGCGTGGCAGCCGAAACCTACGCGGCAGAGAGCGCTGTCTTCCGCACCGCCGCGAACATCGAGAACGCCCGTCGCAGCGCCAGCAGCACCGAAGAGGCCTTCAAAGCCATCGAAGAGTACACGGTTGAGGCGTCGTTGGCGAAGGTGCATGGCAGCGAAGTGCTGGCCCTGGCCGTGGATGAAGGTGTGCAGATTTTCGGCGGCTACGGTTTTATGCACGAGTATCCCATCGAGAACGCCTATCGCGATGCGCGCATCCAGCGCATCTTTGAGGGGACCAACGAGATCAATCGCCTGGTCGCTTCCGGCACGCTCTTCAAACTTGCTCTCAGTGGCAAGTTGCCGCTGATGGAACGCTTCCCGGCGGTCGAGGCCCGCGTGAAGTCCAGTCAGGCCGTCGATTTCGCCGGCGAGTCCATCCCCGCCGAACTGCGCGAGGCCGTCAACGCCCTTGAGCGCGCCAAAGACGCCACGGTCTACTCCGCCACCCGCGTGGCCATGAAGTATATGCAGGCCCTGGAGAACGAGGAAGAGTTTCTGGAGTACCTGGCCAATCTGCTGATCGAGATCTATGGCCTCGACAGTGCTCTGGCCCGCGCGACCCAGGCTGTGCGCCGTGGCGACGAGAATAGCGGCGTGCATGTGCAATTGGCGCAACTGGCCACGTGGCTGGCCTTCTCCCGCGTGCGCCTCACCCTCGATCAGATGATTATGAGTACCAGCGAGACCGATAAAGTTGAGAAAGAGCTGAGCCGCGTCCGTGCCTATGTTGGCGACTACGTACTCAACGGCGTCACCCTCCAGCGTGAACTGGCCGATCTGATCGTTGAGAAGCAGGGATATCCGCTGTAGATTGTGCGTTTGACGTGAATGGGAGCGCCGGACGCGAGGGCCGGCGCTACATTCAAGGGGGGATTGTGATGAATATATGGGCATTCCTGTTGGATGCGAGATATGAGGGTATGACGAAATTTGTGGTGCTCGCCACCCCATCCTGTTGGGTGTAGTGCCGGCCCTCGCGGCCGGCGTCCCATTCACATCCGAGTCCCATACGAACCGCACAGCAAAAAGGAGCTACGTATGCAGATTGGCGATACATCAAGCTGGGAGCGCACATTTACTGTTGAAGATGTAGAGCGGTTCGGCCAAATTTCAGGAGATCTGGGCATCCATCACGTCAAACCTGATGCGCAAGGTCGTTTACTTGTACAGGGCTTATTAACCGCGACGCTGCCCACAAAGCTCGGCGGCGATTTTAATTTCATCGCTCGCAGCATCACTTTTGAGTTTCTGCGTCCCGTCTTTACCAGCGATACGATTCGCTGCGAAAACACGCTCACTCAACTTGAGAAGCAAGAGGACCGCACTCTACTAGAAGCGTCTTTTATCTGTCGCAATCAGTATGGCAAAGAGGTCTTAAGCGGCCATGTACGCGGCATTGTTCGTGAATAAAGAGGAGAATCTATCTATGACCGAAGCAGTAATTGTCAGCGCGGTGCGCACCCCTATCGGGCGCGCGAATAAAGGCGCGCTCAAAGATATGCGAGCCGATGACCTGGCCGCCGTCGCGGTGAAAGGCGCCGTCGAGCGCGTGCCACAACTGGACCAGACGCTGATCGAGGATGTGATCCTGGGCTGTGCTTTTCCCGAAGGTGAGCAGGGCATGAACCTGGCGCGCCTGGTTGGCGCGCTGGCTGGCTTGCCCGAAACCGCGGGCGGCGTGACGGTTAATCGCTTCTGCGCCTCCAGTTTGCAGGCCTTCAACATGGCCGCGCAGAATATTATGTTGGGCCTGG
Source organism: uncultured Ktedonobacteraceae bacterium (assembly GCA_964250225.1). Classification (GTDB taxonomy): domain Bacteria; phylum Chloroflexota; class Ktedonobacteria; order Ktedonobacterales; family Ktedonobacteraceae; genus Paraktedonobacter. Next base: position 19,855 of record CAXUEY010000087.1, read on the forward strand.
GCGAGGTGATCGTCGCGGGCGGCATCGAGAGTATGTCGCGTGTGCCGATGGGCGGCTTCAACCCCAGCTTCAACCCGCGCCTGATGCCCACGCGTGAAGGTGAGAAGTTTAGTTCGCCTTATCCGCCCTGCGAACTGGAATATGGCCTCTCCAGCTACATTCCGATGGGCATGACCGCTGAGAACCTGGCCCGCGAGCACCATATCAGCCGCGAGGAGCAGGACACGTTCGCCCTGCGCAGCCACCAGTTAGCCCTCGCAGCCATCGACCAGGGCATTTTCAAACGCGAGATTGTGCCGGTGACGCTGCCCGACGGCAGGGTGATGGATACCGACGAGGGACCGCGCCGCGACACCTCGCTGGAACGTCTGGCCAGCCTCGAACCGGCCTTTATCAAGGGTGGTAGCGTCACCGCCGGCAACTCCAGTCCGCTCAACGATGGCGCCTCCGCGGTCGTCGTCATGTCGGCTGAGAAGGCACGAGAACTGGGCATCAAACCCCTGGCACGTGTGATTACGATGGCTGTTGCGGGTGTGCGCCCGGATATTATGGGCTTTGGTCCTGTGCCCGCTGTAAAAAAAGCCCTGCAACGCGCGAACCTGCAACTCAACGATATCGATATCATCGAACTGAACGAGGCCTTTGCCGCGCAATCCCTGGCCGTGGTCAAGACGCTGGGCATCGATCAGGAGAAGCTCAACCCGCATGGCGGCGCGATTGCCCTGGGCCATCCCCTGGGCTGCACCGGCGCCCGCCTGATCGCCACCCTGGTCAATGACCTGCAAACCGCGAATAAGAGACTGGGCATGGCCACCCTGTGTATTGGCGGCGGCCAGGGTCTCGCCACGATCATCGAGAGGATGGCGTAGCCATGACATATAAGATTCGCAAAGCAGCGGTGCTCGGCGCGGGCGTGATGGGCGCGGCTATCGCGGCTCCTCTAGCCAACGTCGGCATCCCCAGCCTGCTGCTGGATATCGTCCCCAAAGACGCGGGCAGTGATCGCAGTAAGATCGCGCGCACCGGCCTGGAGAAAACGCTCAAGGCCAGGCCATCCGCCTTCTACACGAAAAAGGCCGCCGCGCTGGTCACGGTTGGCAACATCGAGGACAATCTGGCCGATCTCGCCGAGGTGGACTGGATTATCGAGGCAGTGGTCGAGCGCCTGGACATCAAGCACAGTCTCTACGCGCAGATCGAGACGGTTCTGCGCCCCGGCACGATCATCACCTCTAACACCTCCGGCCTGCCAGCGCACCTGTTGATCGAAGGGCGCAGCGAGCAGTTCCGGCGCAACTTCCTGATTACGCACTTCTTCAACCCCGTGCGCTATATGCGCCTGCTGGAACTGGTGCCCGCGCCTGATACTGCGCCGGAGTTGATGCAATTTATGCAGGAGTTTAGCACTGAGACGCTGGGTAAGGGCGTGGTCATTTGCAAAGATACGCCCAATTTCATCGCCAACCGCATCGGCATCTATGGCTTCCTCTCGTCCATCCAGCGCGCTCTGGACGAGGACTACAGCGCCGGTGAGGTGGATACCATCCTGGGTCAGGCGATGGGCCGCCCCAAATCCGCTGTCTTCCGCACCGCCGACCTCTCCGGCCTGGATACCGTCGTCCACGTGGCCGATAATCTCTACGAGAACGCGCCCAATGATCCCGCACGCGAGGTCTTCCGTCTGCCAGAGGTCATGCGCGAGATGATCCGGCGCGGCTATCTGGGCGACAAGAGCGGCCAGGGCTTCTATAAAAAGATCAGGAATGCTGACGGTTCTTCAACAATCCTGGAATTGAACCTCAAGACGCTGGAGTACGAGCCGCAGCAGAAAGTGCGCTTCTCCTCTATCGGGAATGCGCGCAACTACGATGATCCCGTGCAGAAGATGTTGACCGTGCTGGATGGGGATGATCGCGCCAGCCAGCTCGCCCGCGAAACCACCGCTGATTCGCTTTTCTACGCCGCGGAACTGGCGCCCGAAATCGCCGAGAGCATCGTGGCAGTGGACGAGGCGATGCGCTGGGGCTTCAACTTCGAGATGGGTAGCTTCGAGGTCTGGGACGTACTTCTGCAAAAGCCGGAGATCCTGGCCAAAGTGCTGCACGCGCGCGGCGAGCATACGCAACTACCCGCACTGGTGCAGCGTGTGCGCAGTAAAGGTCAGGGAACATTCTACATTGGCCCCGTCGGTCAGCGTCAGTACTTTGACTTCCATACCGACACATACAAGCCGGTGCTGACCCCCAAAGGCGCGATCTCGCTGCCGGGAGCGAAGGCTGCCAGCAAAGTCGTGCATGAGAACGACTCGGCCTCGTGGATCGACATCGGCGACGGGGTTGGCTGCATCGAGTTCCACACCAAGATGAATTCCATCGACGAAGGCATCATCGAAATGATGCGTTACGCCGTCGAGGAGGGCCAGAAGCGCTTCCGGGCCCTGGTCATCAACAACGACGCGCCGACCTTCTCAGCCGGGGCCAACGTCTTTCTGGTGTTGATGGGTGCGCGCCAGGGCGAATGGAAGATGATTGAGGACGCCATCAACGGACTGCAACAGGCGCACCAGATGCTCAAGTACAGTCCCATCCCGGTGGTAGTTGCCCCGTCCGGCATGGCCCTGGGCGGTGGCTGCGAGATCGTTATGCACGGCCAGCACGTACGCGCCCACGCCGAGTCCTACATTGGCCTGGTCGAGGTCGGTGTTGGCCTGATCCCGGCGGGCGGTGGCTGCAAAGAGCTATTGTTGCGGCACGGGGCCAGCCTGGATGAGCAGCTTGCCCGCAAGACCGGGGGCTCGTTCACGCCCGCGCGCAAGGCCTTCGAGACCATCGCCTTCGCCACCGTCTCGACCAGCGCGGCTGAGGCGCAGAGTCTGCGTTTCCTGCGCAAAAGCGACGCCGTGACGGTCAACCGTGACCTGCTCTTGCGCGATGCTAAAGCCGACGCCCTGTGCCTGGCCGAGGACCGCGAGTCCGGCACATGGCAGCCGCCCAAAGCGCCGATGATGCTTCTGCCCGGTCCAGGCGCGCGCCTGGTCCTGGAGCAGCAGATCGACAACCTCCTGCTCGTCGGCAAGGTCAGCGAGCACGACGCCGTGATCGGACGTGAGCTGGCTCGTGTGCTCACCGGCGGCGAATGCTCACCTCTCACCCCCCTGACCGAGCAGCAGGTGCTCGATCTGGAGCGCGAGGCCTTCCTCAAACTCAGCGGCATGGAGAAAACGCAGGAGCGCATGCAGTCCCTGCTGGTCTCAGGCAAACCGCTGCGCAACTAAGGGGACGGCTCGCTGGTTGGATGAAATAGAACCCCCACGGGCCAGGCAAGCTGGCCCGCTACGCGTGACGTCCCACAGAGGCAAGCTCTGTGGGACGTTAGCACGAGCCCGCAGAGGTGGTGTCACGAGCGAACCGCATCCGGGGAGAAACAGGCTGCCTCACGGCCCCATCACGCGTCATCGGTCAGGCAGCCGCATCGTGGAGATGAGCAAGGCAGCCTGAAAAATGGGCGTGTGGCTCTCTACAAAAAGGTGAAACTCATTCCTCAGCAAAACTCCTCCTTGACCCATAGCACCGTGCGTGTTATTATATCCACACAAGATATATCCGTAACCGATATAATCATGGATAGAGATCGCTATGAGAAAGGAATACACACATGACTATTCGCACTGTAGTTTTTGATATCGGAGGTGTGCTGGAGCTGGATGTGATCGAGCTGGTGGATATTGGCCTCGATGCTCGCTGGGAGCAGCGTCTGGGCCTGCAAGCTGGGGAGATGGATCAACGTATGGAAGAGGTATGGCAGGCTGGTTCTCTGGGTGAGTGTACGGAAGAGGATATCCATCAGGAAATGATTCAGCGTTTGGGAATGACACAAGAGCATGTAGAGGAGTATATGCGTGAGATGTGGGACTGGTATTGTGGTCGCTTAAATGTGCCGATGGCTGACTTCTTTCGCAGTTTGCGCCCCCGCTATCAGACGGCCATTCTGAGCAATAGCTTTGTGGGTGCTCGCCGCGAGGAGCTACAACGCTACCACTTTGATGAGATGTGCGATTTGATCATCTATACCCATGAAGAAGGCATCGCCAAGCCTGACCCACGCATCTTTGAACTGAGCTGTAAACGCCTGAATGTGCAACCCACGGAGATGCTGTTCGTGGACGATAACCAGCAGAACATAGCCGCAGCGCGCGCCCTGGGCATCCACGCCATCCACTGTAACGAGACCGAGCAGACCATTGCCGATGTGCGGGCATACCTGCTGGCACATAGCTAACTCTTCTCTTCATTGATGACGCCTATTGGAAGGAGAAGAGGCGCAAGCTTCTGGATGAAGCATGAAGCCTCTTCGTATCACCCCAAAAGCCGACAGCGACATTGATCAGTGCTTTGAGTGGATACAGAGCAACGCGTACTATGTAGCGTCAACTTGAGCTAACACGGCAGGCACGCCAGTTTCGGGACCAATCATCAAAGCAATAGCAAATGCTTTTAATTCGTATCAATCTGCGCCTTCTGCAACTTCCCACTATAATCCGTATAAATCACTTTCCACTCGGTAAAGACATCCAGCCCGGCCAGACCTGCTTCGCGGTGGCCGTTGCCGGTGCCGCGTGTGCCGCCGAAGGGGAACTGGATCTCAGCCCCGGTGGTGCCGGAGTTGATGTAAATAATGCCGGTGGTCAGGTCGCGCATGGCCTGCTGGACGCGGTTGTGGTCCTGGGTGTAGATGGCGCTGGAGAGACCAAAGGGCGTAGTATTATTCACAGCAATAGCCTCGTCAAACGATTGCACCTCGATCACCGAGAGCACGGGACCGAAAATCTCTTCCTGTGCCAGGCGCATAGCAGGTGTGACATCGGCGAAGAGCGTGGGGCGATAAAAATGGCCGTGAGCCAGTTCACCCTCGCGCGCAATCTCGCCGCCGATCAGCAGGGTCGCGCCCTCACTCTGGCCGATAGCGATATAACTATGGACCTTCTCAAGCTGCGCGGCGTTGATGATCGGGCCAACGTCTACGCTCTCATCCAGGCCGTCACCCAGGCGCAATTGTTTGATGCGCGGTACTAAACGATCCAGCAATTGCTGGCGCACGGCGCTGTGGACGATCACGCGGCTACAGGCGGTGCAACGCTGGCCCGTCGTGCCATAGGCGCTCCACAAGATGCCCTCAACCGCCAGATCAAGGTCCGCATCGTCCAGCACGATGACCGCGTTCTTGCCGCCCATCTCCAGCGAGACGCGTTTGAGCGACTTCGCCCCCTCGATAGCCACGTGCCGACCCGATTCGGTTGAGCCGGTGAACGAGACCACCGCCACGTCGGGATGGTGCAGCAACGCCTCACCAACAGTCGCGCCGGGTCCAAAGACAATATTGACCACGCCTTCGGGAATGCCAGCCTCGTGGAGAATCTCGACCAGGCGCAGAGCGCTATGCGGTGTGTCGCTGGCTGGTTTGATCACAATCGTATTGCCAGCAACCAGCGCGGGAAACATCTTCCAGGTGGGAATGGCTATCGGAAAGTTCCAGGGGGTGATGCAGGCCACCACGCCCACGGGATCGCGCATGGCCACGCCCGACTTGTTGGGCAACTCGACTGGCACGCTATAGCCAAAGAGCCGCCGACCCTCGCCGCCCATGTAATAGGCCATATCGATGCCCTCCTGGACATCGCCGCGCGTCTCCTTGAGCACCTTACCCATCTCCCGCGTCATCGCGCGGGCCAGATCCTCCTTATACTTCCTCATCAACTCACCCACGCGAAAAAGGATCTCGCCGCGTTTGGGAGCAGGCGTCAGCCGCCACTTCTCGAATGCCGTCTTCGCTGCAGTCACAGCCGCCTGCGCCTCAGCTTCGCCCGAAAGGGGAAAATGGCCCAGCAGTTCCCCGGTGGCGGGATTGTAGTTAGGGAAGGTCTGACCGCTCTGGGCCGGCTGCCAGGAACCGTTGATGAAGTTCAAATATGTTTGTCCCTGGTTGGTTGCGTTGGGGGAAGTGACCGTTGACATAGAAAATACTCCTTATGCTGTTGTGTCGTCGCTGGCTCTCATCAGCAAGCACTACTCAGAGCCGTTCCCATTCCTGCAAAGAAATATCAGCTTCTTCAAGAATTCGTTTGAGCAATCCTATTTGGGTAAGGGAGTGTAATCAGCAATATTT
>CAXUEY010000088.1:0-22445 GCA_964250225.1 uncultured Ktedonobacteraceae bacterium
GGCCTGTAGATAGAAGATTCACCTGAATAATAGGGATGTCAAATAGATGGGGTATAATAAAGGAGAAATAGTATGGGTAGTGATGCTTATAAACGCATTGATCAGCAACAAACGTATTGGGCAAATTTTCGTCGAAAATCAACCCTTTTGCCTAATCACGATTATAGCGCTCCAGGTATTCATCATGTCACTTTATGTGCTCAGGGAATCGAGGGGCGCGGACCACTTTTTGTTCATCCGGCGTTGTACAAACTGATGCAAACCACCTGGCTCGACCTGCCGAAGCGGTTTAGTAGCATCCAACTGGAAGAGCATCAGATTATGCCGGACCATTTGCACTTTCTGATCTGGCTGAATAAATGGCCTGAACGTGTGAATGGACGTCCCCCTTATCTTTGGGAGGTGATTAGGGAGTATAAATCGAAGATTGCAGTGGAATGGATTCGGTATATAAAAGAACATTATCCGCTCTGGTCCGCGAAAATCTGGCAGAAAAAGTATGATGAGCGTGTCTTGCGTATTGGTGAGGTTGATATTTATCGCCGTTATCTTCGTGAAAATCCAGAGAAATTGTATGAACTTATGGGGTGGCACCGGACATTTTGACCCCGCGCGCCGCCCCGCCCCACCCACTGGCCAGGCGAGCGGGCCTGCTACGTGTGACGGCCCATCGGGGCAAGCCCGATGGGGCCGGCACGCAGCAGGTCCGATGGGACCAGCCCGATGGCTGGTTGGTGAACATCTGGCCCGATGGGACGGCCCGCAGGCACATCCTGTGGGTGAACATCTGGCCCGATGGGACGGCCCGCAGAGCTTGCCTCTGTGGGACGTCACGCGTAGCAGGCCAGCTCGCCTGGCCTGTGGGGGGATGGGGCGAGTGGCTAAAGACCAGCTTGACTCTGGCACACAGGGCAGCTATAGTCTACACAACGAGACAACACGCTCCACGCAAACACATCTGGCAGCGTTATTCTCCGGCGAAAGGATCGAATGGGAACGATGTCTACCCAGCAACGCTCTCCAGGCAGATGGAGACCACCCTGGCGGCTCTCGCTCTTTGAGAAGGTGCTGCTAGTTAACGCGCTGATGCTGATCGGCGAGGCACTGGCAGGGCTGTGGATCACCAGCCATAGCCTGGAAAGCCACCACTACCTGATCGATACCGCGTTTATTGTCGGGGCGACCGTCTTGAGCCTGGGAGCCAATTATTTGCTGCTGCGCGCCAGTTTTCGCCCCCTCTTCAGCTTGCTCGCGACGATCCGGTCTATTAGCGCGGGCCGCACGGAGATCCGCGCGACCAGTCTGCCCACCGATACCGAGATCGGCGAACTGTCACAGGCCTTCAATCGCATGCTTGACCGGCTGGAACAGACGAGCCGCGAACAGGCCCTGTTAATCGTTCAGGCTCAGGAAGAGGAACGCCGCCGCGTGGCCCTGGAACTACACGATGAGAGCAGCCAGAATCTGACCGCACTGCTAGTTCACGCGGAGATCCTGCAGCAATCATTTCAGCTCTTGCCCGAAACGTCTCTTCCGCTCGAAGCACACGAGCAGTTGCGCGCCGGTTTCCAGCAATTGACCCATTTGACGCAGCACACGCTGGAGAGTCTGCGCGCGCTGGCTCTGCAACTACGCCCCGCCATCCTGGACGATCTGGGCCTGCTCGCGGCCCTGCGCTGGCTGGCGGAAGATTGCCGCGAACGTTTACATATTAGCGTGAATCTTCACCTGCCCAACGCCACCAGTACCGCCCAGCGCCCAGCGTATCCCCCGCTGGCAGAGACTACCCTCTTCCGGGTCGCTCAAGAGAGCCTGACCAATATCACGCGCCACGCGCAGGCCACGCATGTCTCCATCGAACTGACACAGGATGAGCAGCGCATCTTCCTGCGCATCCACGATAACGGTCAGGGTTATCAGCCCGCGCAACGGCATGCGGGCCTGGGAATCAACGGCATGCGAGAACGCGTTTCCCTGCTGGGCGGCACGCTCAAACTCAGCTCAGAACCGGGCCAGGGAAGCACGGTAGAAGCGACGTTGCCACTCGCGCTGCCAGCCACCCACGCAGAGGCGCAAAGCGAGGGAATGTATGCCTGAATCTGATGCTTCGACTGTAACACCCCCGATCCGTGTTATTCTGGCCGATGACCACGATATCCTGCGTCAGGGCCTGAAAATGTTGCTGCGTTTGCAGCCAGAGATCGAGATTGTGGGCGAGGCGCGCACCGGTAGAGAAGCGGTTGAGCAAGCGCTGACGCTGCGTCCTCAGGTGGTGGTGCTGGACATCAGCATGCCCGATCTGGATGGTCTGGCAGCCTGCAGACAGATTCGCGCCCAGGCACCTACGGTCAATGTGTTGATCCTCACCATGCATGAGAGCGAGGAGTATTTCTTTCAGGCACTGCGTGCTGGTGCGGCGGGCTATCTGGTGAAGAAGGCCGCGCCTGCCGACCTTCACATGGCCATCTGTTCGGTAGCTCAAGGAGGCGCCTTCCTCTATCCCGGCCTGGCCAAAGCGCTCGTGCGCGTCTATGCCGCCGCACCCCCAACGCAGACGCCACCAACCAACAATGGCAAACAGATGGCCGAAGAGTTGCACGTCCTCTCGCCGCGTGAACTAGAGGTGCTGACACTGGTTGCCGAGGGACACACCAATCAGGAGATTGCCGATCACCTGGTCCTGAGCATCAAAACCGTACAGGCGCACCGCGCCAACGTCATGGCCAAACTCGGCCTGGAGAATATCACGCAACTGGTGCGCTTCGCCATTCGCTACGGTCTGCTCCCCTCGGACCTCTAAAACGTCCAACCCTTTCTATGCCCGGCAAGCAGCTTTCATTTCGCGAAAAGTATGTTCCCACGATGTACCTTTTTTAGGTTCCGCATCGAAAAATACGTTCCCGCAATGTACTTTTTTTGCACACTGCGGCTTCCCAGGTACGTTCCCACGATGTACTTTGCGCTGTTTTTAATTGGTCAAGGTCTGCCAGGAACTCCCCTGGTTCGTACTGCTCAGGACCAGACCGGGCCAGAAGAAGCCGGCCAGTAATTGCTGTGGGTTGGCTGGGTTGAGTACCAGGGCCACGAGGTCGCTACGGGTAAAGTGCCCATGTTGTCGCCAGGTGCGGCCCTGATCCGCTGAAAACCAGAGGTCCGAACCGAACAGGGCGTAAAGTGCGGACCCATCGGCGCTCACGACCACGCGAGTTGGCGGGTGAGCAGTTGGCAGGGACAGCTCGCTCCAGACTATCTGGCCGCCCTGTTCTGCGCCGCGATACAGACCCTGATCGGTGGCGCAGAAGATCACGCGTGCCTGCTTGCCAGTGGGCTGCGTCGCAACCAGCGAGAGCACTGACCCTTGTACCGTTGTCACTGCCTGCCAGTTCTGCCCATCGTTGGCAGTCTCGAACAGGCCCAGATCGCCTCCCATCAGGAGATGGGCGGGATCACGGGCGTCTGTGGCGAGCACGGGGTTCTGGATGGCGGCCAGGTTGCCCGCAGTCAGCGGCGACCAGTGCCTCCCCAGATCGCTTGTCTCAAACCAGCCCACGCCGCTAAAAAAGACCAAAAAGTGGCCGCCGGCTCCCATCGCGGCCTGGATATGATAGGGGTAAGCGGTAGACGACAGCCCTGAGGGATTGCTAAAATGCCAGCTCTTTCCCGCGTCCGCGCTCATATAGACCCCTGTTTGCTGGCCGATCCCCGTGGGGACCGCCACAACTGCGAGTAGTTCAGGGTTGGTCGGGCTGACCGCAATGGACGTGACCATCGTCGTTGCCAACGCTCCCTTCTGGGGCCAGGTGTGGCCGCCATCACTGCTGCTGAACAGGCCAAAATGGGTTCCCAGGTAGACCGCCCCGCTCCGACTGACCGCCACATCGTGCAGATGGGTCTGAGACGAGGCGAGTGGCCGTCCAGCGAGCATACCCGTTTGCTGCTGATACCAGATCTGCCAGATAATGGCGATGAGTACAATCAGCACGAGCGCGACGAAAAAAAGCGGCCTGCTCCTGCTCCGTTTGGAGGGAGGGTGCGGAATCTGCTGCTGATCTGAGGGGTCTTTTGAGGTTGGGGCTGGAGGCAATGACATCGTGTTTGCACGCTTTCTGCACAAGGATGATCCGGTTTCTCCCAGTATACATCCCATCAGAGGTCGTTGCTATCAGGTGAACCCTCTATTTTTGCTGTCAGGTGCATATTCCATGTTAAGAATCCATCCATCAGCTTGCCAAAAATCAAAGGCCACCGCTCCGTCCGGCCCGTTATACAGAGGCGTGCAGAGGGATGTCTCCCACGCCTTTGGAGATATGGAGAAACAGAGCGCTATGGCGGCGTGACCTGGTCCAATCAAACGCGCCAGTATGGCTCATATATCCGTAGCCGTGAGAGAGTCCCTCCATCCACACTATAAGCCAATAACACCGGTTTTGCCTATTGGTATATCTCTCTATTTTTAGATTTATCGAACCTGCTCTTTTCCCAGGTGATTGATGGGGAGAACTCCCTAAGCAGGCGTTTTCAGTAGCAGAGGCAGGCGCCGGTTTATGCGAGAAAGTCTGAGCACAGATAGTTATCCTCTGGCCTGAATCCCTGAGAGAATTACCGCTCGAAAATAGAGAACCATCCCAATAGGCAAAGCCGCCTCTTGCTTCTATACTTTCTTGTATCAAAACAAACGTGTGCCAGCAGAGTGGTTTTCAAGGATGTGAACCAACGCCTGAAGTTCGACATGTTTTTGAGAGCAGGAAAGGATTATTTATGTACAAGAAGGATACCTCGCGGTTATGAGAAACGTCCATGCGCGCAAGTTCATCCTGGCAAACGCGCATACAACACCATACAGAAAGAAGAAAGCGATGATCCATGTAATTTCTCCCTACAAATCAACGGGTGTGGTCGCGCGGAGAATATCTTTGCGCTGGCTGCTCCGTGGAGCGCTGGCCCTGGGCCTCTTCGGTCTGGCCCTGCTCCTGTTCCCTTTGAGCGCTGAGGCCGCGGCTTTCCACGAGGAATATGTCAGCTCAAACCCGGCGGCCAATGCTGTCTTGAAAACGGCCCCCGCGACGGTCACGGTGCATTTTTCTGAAGCGGTCGTGCCCGCGAGTAGTGCTCTCCAGATCTACGATATAGATGGCAAGCTGGTCACAACTGCCGTGGCACAGGTCGCTCCAGGCGATCTCAAAACGCTCTCGGTCCCGATGACGGCGGATACCTCAGAACTCTATGTCGTTGTCTGGCGTACCGCCTCGGCAGTGGAGGGCCATCACGACAGCGGCAGCTTCCGCTTCTTTGTGAACCCCGATCCCATGCTGGCGGGCATGATCCACGCGGGCATGACCAACGCGGGCAATGGCTCATCGATGGCTGGCATGTCCTCCTCATCGGCCTCCTCTTCCTCGTCAACTGGTATACCTCCCTGGGCAGCAGCGCTGGCGGGACTGGTAGGGATATTACTTGGCGTAGTGGGCGCGCTAGTCTTTGCGCGTCGTCCCGCGAGCACGGCCCGTCGCGCGTAACAGCGTGACAGAGGATACAGAGGTACAGAACAGGCGTCGATGAAAAAGGACGAGATGGAAAAACACAACCTGAGCAGGGCCACACGCTTCGTGAGGCTTGCGGCGGCCCTGTGCCTGGGGATAGGCCTGGTATTGCTCAGCAGCTTCCCGTTATGCGCGGGCTGGCCACAGCTTCCTCATGCTGAAGCGGCGGTTTTGCACGCGTTGCCGGTGCGTTCGGAACCAGCTGCTGATGCGGTGCTGACCACGCCCCCGCAGGCGGTGCGCATCTGGTTCCGAACGGAACATCTAAATTCAATCGATCAGTTGCTGGACACGCTCTACGGGCAAATTCTCAGCCTCAAAATCGGCCTCTTCCTCCTCATGGCCGCCATCAGCGCCTACCATGCCTTCTTTCTTCGCACCCGTCTGGCACAGGCCCTGAGGCAGCAGGCGCATACGCAACGTGTCATGGCTGAGCAGGGGGCGCAAAGACTGCCGAGTCGAGATGAGCGTGCGGCGGGCAGGCAGGCGGCGCGGACAATCAAGAAAGATGGCAGGCGCATCGCGGGCTGGCTCCAGTTGGAAGCTGGTATTGGTGCGGCTGTGATACTCTGTGTGGCGCTGCTCGCGGCCTCTGCCGGGACACTGGTTCCCAGCACATCGGCGGCGGGAGCATCCACGCCAGGGCAGTCGGCGGGGACTTTCAACCAGACCCAGCAGGCGCAGGGCTATATGGTCACTTTACAGGTTGCGCCCGCTGCCTTTGGGCCGAATACCTTTACCGTGATTATCACGGATGCACAAGGCAATCCGGTCTCAGGTGTATCCGTTCTGATGGAAACCACCATGCTGGATATGGATATGGGTACCCAGTCCATCCAACTCCAGCCAACGGGGGGCGCCTCTTCCAACAGTTTCAGCGGGCAGAGCAACCTCACGATGGCGCGTCCTGGTGAAGATTCTTCCGCCCAATCAGCAGCAGTTTACCTCATACACATTTTACTTTGTAACCGGGTCGGGCTAATCGCCAATACCGCTGCTCATCTCGCTAAACACCGGGGCGCCGGGTACCTCGATATCATCGTAGCGCTTCACCTTATAAATGATCGTGGAGATCAACCAGCTCACGAGGAAGAGGCCAACAATGACGAAACCAAGCGAGTTGAAGGCCTGTCCTCCGCTGAAGAAGTTCACCTGATCCCAGAATGGTCCGTTCAGCTTGAACTCTTGCGCGATCAGACCCAGGGCCTCAAGGCCGCCGATCAGCAACGCCACGACAACCGAGATCAACGTGATGTTCAGGTTGTAGAATAGTTTGCGGATCGGCTTCACAAAGGCCCAGCCATACGCGCCGAGCATCAGCACGCTATCCGTGGTATCCATCAGGGTCATACCAGCAGTGAAGAGCGCCGGGAAGATGAGAATGGCCCAGATAGGTACGCCCGCGTTCGCGCTCGCGGCAGCAATCGCCAGCAGCCCGATCTCAGTTGCCGTATCGAAGCCGAGGCCAAAGAGCAGCCCCATCGGATACATATTCCAGCTGTGCTTCGTAAGCGCGAGCAGGGGGCGGAAGAAGCGACCCATCAGCCCGCGTTTGTTTAGCGACTCATTGAGCGTATAGTCATTGTAGACGCCGCCATTTTTCACCTCGCGAAAGGTCTTGTAGATATCGAGCAAAACGATAATATTAATCACCGCAATGACCAGCAGGAACAGAGACGAGACGAGCGTCCCAACGATGCCGCCGAACGTTTGCAGGCTGCTAAAGTTCTTGAGGCTCAGGGCGGTGAGGGTAATGACCGCGGTCAGGGCCACAACAACGGTCGAGTGGCCCAGCGAGAAGAAGAAGCCCACGCCTACTGGCTGTTTTCCCTCCTGCATCAGTTTACGCGTGACGTTATCAATTGCCGAGATATGATCGGGATCGAACGCGTGGCGCAAGCCAAATGAGTAGGCCAGCAACGCCACTGATAACAGTTTGACATCGTGCCTGAACACGAGAAAGGCGAGAAGCCACACAATCAAATTATAGGCGATCAGGCCCGTGAAAATAGTCAGGACGCGCCGTCGCACATCGGGCGAGCTTTGCCGAAAGACGCGCGACAGGGCAGAAACGCCAAAGTTGCTGCTCATAAAACCTCCTTGAAATATGTCGATGTAATGTGAAAGCGGATTGAGATCCAGAGGACATGCTACAAGAACGCGGCACAGGGCCACAAAAATGAGTTACATCTATTCCTGAGTAAAAGTATACGAGAAAAAAAAGGCAAATGCAAATCATTCGCAGGTAGGCGGATTTCTCATTTGAGGTCCAGCGACTTCTCTACACGCGAGAGGGGGTACACGTTGATGAGCAATCATTAGCCCATCATGCACCCTGGCTGGGGAAGCCGGGGTGCGTGATGCTGAAAGGTTCTACCTGTTTGAACGAGCAAACGTGAGCAGCCAGTCGCACCAGGCATCTAAGCCCTCACCAGTTCGACAGCTCACCTCAAAAATACGCAGTTCGGGGTTTACCGCCAGCGCGCCTCGTTTGACCTTTTCCAGATCGTAATCGACATAGGGTAGCAAATCGATTTTGTTCACAATCATCACCTGTGCAGCCGCGAACATTGGCGGATACTTGGCCGGCTTCTCATCCCCCTCGGCGGTACTCACGACGATAACGCGCAGATCCTCCCCCAGCTTCCAGCTCGCTGGACAGACCAGGTTACCCACGTTTTCGATAAAGAGCAGCTTGATCTGCTCCAGATCGAGTTCCGCGAGGGCCGCCCGCACCATATGCGCCTCCAGATGACAGTTGCCCTGCGTCTTAATCTGTACACTCTCCGCCCCCGCGGCTTCAAGGCGCTCCGCATCGAGCGTAGTTTCCAGATCCCCATCGATGACGCCAATTGTCAACTGCTCGCGCAACCGGCGAATCGTCTGCTCCAACAGCGTCGTCTTGCCCGCGCCCGGCGAACTCATGAGATTGATAGCGCGAATCCCCTTGCGCGCAAGCTGCTGAGAGATTTCCTGGGCAATCTCATCATTGGCTGCCAGGATATTTTGCACAATCGATACCTTTGGCATACAAGTTTATCCTCTTCCATAACTGATCGAGTTAGCAAGCCCGACCCACACCACACTACGTATCCCGCTGAGGAGACAGCGCGAGCTGCGGAACACCCGCGCCAGAGCGAGCGCTTTTCTCTTAGCAGCCCTTTCTGTGATATACTATACTCTCGCAGATTGTTTTTACAAGTGGGAATGACGCACAAAACTCATGGCTCACCTCATTTTGCTTGCCTCTCCCAAAATGCACAACTACCTTGTGCATTGTTTATGGTATTCTTAGAGAAAACGATTCTTTGTTAAGGTGATTGTACCCGCGAAGTGTCTTATAGCATGTATGAATAACGCCGTGCTATGTTTCTGACGATAATGTTAGATCAAGGCAACGATTGAAGGAGCATCAACATCATGGCTTTTTGTCGCTATTGTGGAACAAAGCAAGCAGAAGAGTCGCTTTTCTGCGGTTCCTGTGGGCGGTCGTTGTCTATTCCAGCCGCATCCACCAGCAGTAGTAGCCCCGTTCCACAAAACCCTTCCATGCAAAGCCAGCCTGGGCCAGCGCCAGTACAGAGCACACCACCGCCTGTTAGTGAAACAGATGAGAGGCATTCGATCACTATCATCCCACCACTTGCTCAACCGCCAGCAAGCGGCTCTATACCCACCCTGCAAGGCACACCGCAGACCGGGCATATCCCTGCCATACAGGGTACGCCACAACTCGGCCATGTACCCACCCTACAGAGCACACCCCACACGGGTCACGTACCCACACTCCCTGGCACCCCATCACCGACAGGTGCAGCGCAGGCGGCTCAGGCGGCAAAACCGCATGCTCCTGGTAATGCCGCAAGGTCATCGCAGGCTGGGAAAGCCGCGCATGCTTCACATGGGTCGCATGCCGTGTCCACCGCAACAAAAGCGGCGAGTGTCGCGAGCAAAGCTAGCACAGCGTTGGTGATCAAAGTTGCTGTCGTTACAGTAATTACGGCAGCGGTTGTCGCGGGCAGCGTCAAAGCTATCCCCTACGTCTTTCATCCTGCCAGCCCTGTCAACGTAGCTGTTGGGAACAGTGCCAGGGCGCTCTCGGCCAATGCCACGCAGACAGCCATCGCGAACCTGCCTGGTCGCGTGTGGTTCGCCCAAAATGCCGGCACCTCGCAACCACTCACCCACGTCACCTGGGGAGATTCTCAGTTTGTGGCGGTGGGGAGAAACAGCATTCTTAGTTCGCCCGATGGGCACAACTGGACGGTACAGCAAACAAACCTTCCCCTACAACTCTGGCAGGTTATCTGGGCGGATTCCCAGTTTGTAGCGGTGGGAAATATCGAGGATAGCCAGCTCCAACCAGCGATCCTCACCTCGCCCGATGGGCAGACCTGGACACTTCAGAACGCCGGTGTCACGCAACCGCTTCCCCTGTACGGCATCGCCTGGTCGGGTTCGCAGTTTGTCGCTGTTGGGGAGACTGGTCTGATCCTCACCTCGCCCGATGGAGTCAACTGGACCTCGTCACAAATTGCGGGTGCAGCGGTAGGGCTAAAAGGCATCGCCTGGTCAGGCTCGCAGTTTGTGGTCGTGGGGTTTGACGGCACCATCCTGACCTCGCGCGACGGAAGCAATTGGACCGTGCAAAAAACAGGCACCGGAGAAAATCTGTACAGTATCACCTGGTCGGGATCTCAATTTGTGATTGCGGGGGAGACCGCCTCCCACAGCGGTAGCGTCATCCTCGCCTCGTCCGATGGGCACACGTGGACAACTCAAACTGATAACGCCGTAGGAAGCCTGAGCGATATCATCTGGGCAGGCTCGCAGTTTGTAGCTGTCGGGGGTGGGAACGCCGGCGCCTCCGCCCAGGGTGGCATCCTCACCTCGCTCGATGGGCGCACCTGGACAGCTCGTGATATGGGTGGTAGCTCGTACCGCCCCATCGCCGTCGCCTGGTCAGGCTCCCAACTTGTCGTCGTGGGCGCGAATGGGCTTGTGCTCAGCACGTCGTGATTGGGTTGTGGTGGGGCCAAAACACCAGGAGGTAAAACATGTACATTGAAATGCTCTTATTTTTATGTTACCATATTTGTATCTATATATCAATGCATATCTCAAAGAAAGGATTTCGTCCCTATGGAAAAGCTTGTCATATCTCCTGACGTTTTGCGAGAAATAGCAACAGCGATGGGCAGAGATACAAATAGTTTGTTTGTTGAACATCAGGAAGGCTGGCAAAACCTACAAACCACGACAGCCTCATTACCAACCAGCGTACAGGGAATATTCAACGATTTCCTATCCTCAAATGGCCCTCCCCTGATCGATGCTTTAACCTTGCGCCAACACCTCGGAGAAACGCTCTCTCTGTCCGCGGACCTGGCGGAAAACCTTGACCATGCACTTGAACATCTCTTTCGATGAGAGACTGTTACCTCTATGTAACTGGAAAAGGAGTTCAAAATGCCGCAAAAACTTACTGATTTTGTCACGCCTATCACCGAACCACTCTCCGGGATGCAAGGCCACTTTACACAACTCAGCAGTTCCTTGCGAACAATGAATCGGCAGTTACAAAACCAGGTCGATCTCTTAACAGGAAATGCGGGAAATAGTGCCTTTCAAGGGCTGGGCGCTACAACATTTACCAACACAATTGAACACTATCTCACTCTTTCTAATAAGCATAGTTCCACCCTAGAACAGGCATCGACCCTTACCCAAACCTGTAATCTCCAGCTTTTCAATGCAGTTACTACCGCCAATGGCAACAATCCTAATAGTATTATTGTCAACCATGTATTAAATAAAGTTACGATCAATCAGATTGTCGAACAGGGAAGTACACCCGTTGAGGGTGTTTTGCAAGAGATACGCAAAACGCTCGATAATATGACTGCTTCGATGGATAAATATGGAAAAGATATGCAGCAGGCGGGCCAGTCCTTTGGCCAGGCATGGAATGATCTTGTTCATGGAAACTTTGGCGCTTCCGGCCATGATTTTCAACAGAGTTGGAACGATTTTTCCCAAACCTGGCCTGACCTCGGCCAGTTTCTGCTGGATTGTGGGTTAATCATGTGGCAGTCCGTTTTCGAGATGACCTGGGCTGCTCTTGTCCAGTGTGCCGAGGATATCTGGCAGGCTCTCCAGTCGCTTGCTCAGGATATCCGCAATCTTGTTGCTACCGATATCAACGACATCCAAAAAGATATGGCGGCTACGTGGGAGTATATCAAGGATGAAGCAACGTTTGACTATGATATGGCGCGTGGCGATTATACAGATGCCCTGCTCGCCCTCATTGCAGCAGATATCAATCCAATCCTGATCGAGGAAGGCTTGCAGCCTCTGTCACAGAGTCAGATCCAGGAGATGCTCCCACCAAGTTTTTGGCAGTGGTTCAAAAACCTCCCAGGGTGGGCCAAGATTACTATTGGTGCTGTGGTAGCGATCATTATCATAGGTTTGCTGCTCTGGGGTGGTTCAAGCGGTGGAAACACCGACCAACAAAGAAAGATTACTAGAATTCGGAATAGACTGTCCGCAGATGGAATCACTGTCAAAGATTCCCAAATAGAGGAGCTTCTGAAAGCAGGATATACGGAGGATCAGGTCTACTATATTCTCAAAGCCGCAAATCTGGATAAGAGTGCAGATATGTATATTACAGCCTATGATGGTCATAAAGTGTATGGACATACATTAAGTTCACATGTCAATATTAGTAATACGGATCTTAGGAAGCGCGCCCTGACAGATCAGAGGTTGAGGTCAAGTTTTAAGGATCAAAAGACCGCGCAAAACGCTGTCAATTATACGATTGCGAACTCTCCTATACTTCAGGAGTTCATCAAAAATGGCGCGGCTGGTAGTACAGCATCTGACACGAAGTGTTATCATACCACACCGCCTCCTAATCTTGGCTATGGATACGAGCCAGTTCCCCCCCTCCCGTCCAAAAAGGTTGTCAAGGTTGGGCCTTTGCACTGTATGCATATTACGCTGGGCAAAACGATCCTGGGGATTATCTTTATATTGACATCGTATCCAGTTCCTGGCTAGACCACTATGCTTGAAAGAGATGCTATACTGCGTCCATCCATATGAAGGAGCGAACATGAGGGTTGAATTGATCCATCATTTTACCGCCAATACACAGTGGTGCTATGATACACACCTTGTGCGCGGCCAGGGCCAGCGAGATATGCTGGGCCTACTCTCCCGTGTACAACTGGCTGACGAGGGAGCGGAATCACGTTGGGTAGCTGAGTTTGCGCTGATTGATCTCCAGAAGCGGCTCTGCGAGCAAGTTATTACCTATAATTGTATGGGTCCTGGCAAACAGACACTGACAGAAGACGCGCTCCTACGCTACGATCCTTTTCACAATCGCTGGGTGATCGTCCAGATGCAGTATTACAGCTATGACATAGGTATACGCACAATAAAAGTGCACGAGGATAGCAGTCTAACCCTTTCCCCATTCTGTCTGCTTCAACAAAATGCTGACTGGGGCGGTATGAATCCCTTGTTAGACCTGGAGATCAACGCAGATTTTTATCGTTTGCTCTCTCATCAGAAATCTATGGATCATTTGTATGTCCCAAGAATCTGGAAAACAGATGTAGCAATATGGGATGCGTGGGATCAGCTCCTTGAGCAGATGGCCACCTCGCGAGCCGGTAACGAAAATGGTCCAGGCACCTGGCAGGAGTGGTTGCACACTATCGAGCAACAGGAATCTTCTTCTCACCACCGTGTTGACCGCGTTTTTCTGCCCGAACAAACCATAATCGATCCCCGCACGGACAACGCCAGCCAGACCAGTGATGTGGAAATTGTCAGCCAGGAAGAGATTATGGAAACCGAAATGGCCCTGACGATCACTGATGGACCAAGCCGCCTGTTTGCGTTCTGTTCACCTGAGATACGACCCGATGCAGATTTAAGCGCAGAAGAACTGGCGGCTCTGCCCACTCCTCCAGCATGGTATGTCAAACTTCCTATCCCTGAAGACGCAAAACTTGCCCCTCCTCAGTGGCGTGTCTGGCTCTTAGCATGGCAGCGTGACACATTACGCTACAGCTGGTCGTCATATATGTCAGATATCGGCCTGCCACTTGATGAGAACCTTTCTGCTGATGCAAATCCTTCCTGGCCAGCCGCCTATGTGGCCGCGCTCGCCGGGCCAAACACCTCATCCCAGGAATCGACTTTCGTGGCAATCGTGGCTCTTTCAGCGTTGGAGGAGAATACTTTTCTCTTCCAGGAAGATGAAGAGAACGACCATGAGGCTACAGAGAAAGATGAGGAAGAAAGAGTGGAAGAGGTGGAGGAGAACGACGAGGGAGAGAACAGCGAAGAGGAGGTAGAGATTGTATGGGGCAAGCCATACGGGCCAATTCAAAGCCGTGGTGTCTGCCTGAACCATGATGGACAGGTGATACAAAAAATAGATGGTGTATTCGGACTTCGCCCTTCGCTTTGTCGTTGCCAAGAGTTGATAGTAGGTGTCAGTCAGTCCACAGACGGCTGGCAACTATGGAATTGGGCGGCGACGCAAGAGGATCGCCTACGTATCATCTTACCGCTTAATCCTGCCTGCCAACAAGCTTTTGTGCGTGCAGAAGCAGATGCTGCAACGTTCTGGCTCATCGAAGAGACGCCAGAAGGCGTGCATGTAAGTAAACGTGATGCTACGACGTTGGCAACTGTAATAGATGACGGGCTGCTAGTTGGATCTCGGTTGGTATCGGACCCGGAAGCAAGCCAGTCCTATTCATCTAGAGGGAGGCCATTAGATCCCCAATGCACCCCAGGGTTGATCCCCTATGGCGGCGATACGCTGTTGTTAGTAGTGTCGAACGCCCAGGGAGAGATGGACCTGTACCAGGTGCAGTGATTTTCTTCTCAATCTGGCCACATCGAAGAAAGTAGGGAATGTTTAGTACTTTTAGCCGCTCATAACGCTGACATTTTGATAGACGGATCAAAGGCTAATCCTTCTATCAAAATGTCGAATCTTTTGGGTCAGCTTTGCACAGATTTGATTCTCTGTGCTATAATCTCACTGGTATAACGACGAGAGACAGTAGCAGACGGGATGCACCGGATGAAAAATCGACAATCACCGCCCTCTGTTTGGGAAGCGCTGGGTCAGCTTGGCGCGCTTGGGTTTATAATCGCGATACCCCTGGCTCTGGGTACTTATATAGGCAATTACCTGGATGGTTTGACTCATCATCAACCATTATTTTTGATGATCGGGCTGCTGCTTGGCCTGGTTGTAGGGATATATGGTGCGTACCGGTTGTTTGCACGTCTTTTTAAGACAAAATAAACGAGACGCTGACCCCATTTCTCTCCACTCAACGGTCTGGCAGGGCGCGACTATCTTGGAGGATACTGCGTTTTGTGGACACTTTCTAATCCAAATGTCCCGCCAGATATTATCTTCACCATTCCTGGGATTAACTTCCCTGTGACGAATACCCTGCTCTGCACCTGGCTGGTGATCCTGGGACTGCTTATACTGGTCTTCGGCTTCATGCGGAGCAGACGCCATCGGCAAATCGTGCCAACGGGCTTTCAGAACTTTATGGAATGGGCCGTGGAGAGCCTGCAAAATCTGGTGGAAAGCGTCTCTGGCAAAGAGAAGGGGCGCAAGTTCTTTCCGCTGGTCGCGACTCTGTTCGTCTTTATTTTCCTGGGCAATCTCATGGATGTGTTCCCTGGAATTGATACCATTGGCACGGTAAATGGGGCCACTCATGCCACGAGTTTCGGCTTTATCCATTTCCTGTTTGGCAGCGATTCAAATAAGCTTGTGGCCTGGTTCCGTCCACCCACGACTGATCTGAATCTGACCTTCGCGATGGCGATTGTCGTGGTGGTGCTCTGCCAGATCATTGGTTTCTCCATGCTTGGTCCGGGTGCGCATCTGGGCAAGTACTTTAAGGTTAAAGGACTGTTCAGCAAAGGTGTTTCGGGTCCGATTGAGTTCTTTGTGGGCTTGATCGAGGTGGTGACTGAGCTTTCACGCATTCTCTCGTTTGCCTTCCGTCTTTTCGGCAATATCTTTGCCGGGGGCGCTGTGCTGGCGGTCTTCGGTCTTCTGACGCTGGGTCTGGCCAATCTGGTCTTTATCCCACTGGAGATCTTTGTCGCCTTTGTGCAGGCTCTGGTGTTCGCTATGCTTACCCTGGTCTTTATGGAAATGGCTTCGGCCAGCCACGACCACGAGCACGAGGACCAGAAGGAGGCCTATGCCGAGTACGAGCAGAATGAGGCGCACAAACTGGCCGCGACCCACTAAATCGTTCCCATATTCTTACGCTTGCTACTCGCCGGAAGGGGTAAACTGTGCCCCCCTCAGCGACTGCATAAATTACTTCAACGCTGCAAGGTTTTGTACTTCTAAGGATTTGTTATGTATTCCGTTTTTGCAAACGATTTGATCATCGTTTCTTTCGCAAAAACGGCAAGGTAGGAGGTTTTCTCATGAACATTATCGGTATTGCACTGGCAATTGGCCTCGGTGCTATCGGCCCAGGCATCGGCATTGGTATCGCGGGCGGTCAGGCCCTCAGCGCCATCGGACGCAACCCGGAGGCCGCTCCCCTGATCCAGGTCAACATGTTCATCGCACTGGCTTTCGCTGAAGCTATTGCTATTTACGCCCTGGTTATCTCGTTCATTCTCCTCGGCCACGCGTAGGCTGTCCTCAGGATGGTGCATAGAGGAACTCAGCGCGCTTGAAACCCATTGTCGCATGGCCGCGCTTCTCTGCTTTGGTTTGTGGAAAGGGGAGAAAAAGAGTGATCTCTCTGCACCATTTTTGCGAAGACTTCCGATCCAATCAGGCAAACACCCTCAGCGGCGTTGCTCTGCCAGAATGAAATAGGGAGTCAGGACGGTACTACCTCTGAGGAAAGGAGGCACATCCAGTGGTTTTTTCATCTATGCTTGCTCAGGCGGCAGGTAATCCCAGTCTGCTGGACGGCCTGGGCGTCAATCTGTGGTCCTTCGTCTCACAACTGGTGAGTTTCGCCATCGTTGTCGCTGTGTTGGGCTACTTCGGTTTTCCTGTCATTCAGCGCACGCTGGAACAGCGCCGCAAGCTGATTCAGGAAGGTGTGGATAATGCGCGCCAGGCCAAACAAGACCTGGTTGAGGCGACGGCCAACGCGGAAGAGATTCTGCGTAAGGCGCGTATCCAGGGTCAGGAGGCCATTGCTCAGGCGACCAAAGCAGCCGAGGCCGAGGCGCAGCGCATCTACGAAGATGCTCAGACCCGCGCCGCTCAGGTTGAGAAACAACAGATCGAGCGCATTCAGCAGGAGACGGCTCGCGCACGCGCTGAACTCAGTCGCCTGGTGGTGAATCTCTCGATTGGCGCCGCCGGTAAGGTGATTAGTAAATCTGTGGATACGAGCGATAACCGCCGCATGGTGGAAGAGTTTGTGTCCGCTAACGAAACGACGAGGCAGTAATGCTAAAGGGAGCGATAGCACGCCGCTACGCGGAGGCCATATTCGGCCTCGCGCTAAAGCAGAATACGCTTGACCGCACGCTTGAAGATATGCAGGGCCTCGCCCAGCTCTTCTCCAAACATACGCTGGCGTATCTCCTGCGCGAGCCGAAAGTTCCCGCGCAGCGCAAAGAGAAGGCTCTACGCGATGCCCTGGGTACGAAAGTGCTGCCTACGTCGCTCAATCTGGCCCTGCTGATCGTTCAGCGCGGCCTGGTCGATCTGATGCCCAATATCGCTAAAGAACTTGAGCGCATGGCGTTGGATCATAAAAATCAGGCGCGGGCCGAGGTGACGACGGCAGCTCCGATGGATGAGAAGCAGCAGACGCTTGTGAAACAGGCCCTTGAAAGCAAAACGGGCAAGACTATTCTGTTGCAAACAAAGGTCCGCCCGGAAATTCTGGGGGGCGTGGTGGCCCGCGTGGGCGACCAGGTGATCGATGGCAGCGTCCAGCAACGCTTACAGGCGCTCAAACGCCAGTTATTAACCGGCGTGGCAACCGCCAGCCTCGATGTCCTCGAAGGCGCCAACCTGGGCTAACACGCAACCCGTCACCCGACGCGTTCTTTAAGTAGCAATACAGCAGCTTTTTATCCCTGACGTTTAAGGGACAACAGGCACATCGTAGAGAAAGCATTTTTCCCGCTCATATCTCCTCTCTTCACCGAAGGGGATGGGGGCCGTAAATCCTTACTCCGCGCGAGCAAACGCCTAAAGCGGTGTTTCTGATAGCTCGCTTGGATAGGAGTAATAACAGGAGGAAAACGATGGCATCTTGGGCTGATGAAATCAGTGCCATCATCGAGAAAAACATCGCAGGCTTTGGGGGCGCGGAAACCTCAACGGCGAGCGTCGGTACTGTAATCGCAGTGCAGGACGGTATCGCTCGCGTCTACGGCCTGCAAGATGTGAAATATCTCGAATTGGTAGAATTCCCGCGTACCGGGATCATGGGCATGGCCTTCAACCTGGAAGAAGAGTCGGTTTCGTGTCCGATCCTGGGCGACTATACGCAGATCCGCGAGGATGACGAGGTGCGCACCACCGGGCGCGTGGTCTCGGTCCCCGTAGGCGATGCTCTGATCGGGCGCGTGGTGAACCCCCTGGGCGAGCCACTGGACGACCGTGGGCCGATTGTCACCGAGACGTTTCGCCCGATTGAGCGCGTGGCTCCCGGCGTGATTACCCGCCAGTCAGTGACGAAACCCGTGCAGACTGGTATTAAGATTGTTGACGCAATTATCCCGATTGGCCGTGGTCAGCGCGAACTGATTATCGGTGACCGCCAGACTGGTAAAACCGCTATCGCCCTCGATACGATTATCAATCAGAAGGGCAAGGATCTGCTCTGCATCTACGTGGCGATTGGGCAGAAGAATTCTTCGGTGGCGCGTACTCACGCGATCCTGCAAGAGCATGGCGCGATGGACTACACGACTATTGTGGTTGCGGGTGCCTCTGATCCGGCCCCGTTGAAATACCTGGCCCCCTACGCCGGGTGCGCGATGGGCGAAGAGTTTATGGAATCCGGGCGCGACGCGCTGATCATCTACGATGACCTGACCAAGCACGCCGAGGCTTATCGCAACATTTCGCTGATTATTCGCCGTCCCCCTGGGCGCGAGGCGTATCCGGGCGACGTGTTCTACCTGCACTCCCGCTTGCTGGAGCGCGCGGCTCGTCTGAACCAGGACTACGGCGGCGGTTCACTGACCGCGCTGCCGATCATCGAGACCAAAGCCAACGACATCTCGGCCTACATCCCGACGAACGTCATCTCGATCACCGACGGCCAGATCTTCCTGGAGACCGACCTGTTTAACGCCGGCCAGCGGCCCGCCATGAATACCGGCCTCTCGGTCTCACGCGTGGGCAGTAACGCGCAGACTCCAGCTATGAAACAGGTGTCCAGCACGATGAAACTCGACCTGGCGCAGTTCCGCGAGCTGGCTGCTTTTGCGCAGTTTGCCTCGGACCTGGATAAAGCGACGAAGACGCGTATCGACCGCGGTCGACGCCTGATGGAGATCCTGAAGCAGCCACAGTACCAGCCGCTCCCAGTTGAGAAACAGGCCATGATCTTCCACGCCGCCAACAGTGGCTACCTGGATACCGTGCCGCTGGACGATGTCGCGGACTGGGAGACGAAGTTCCACAACTTTATGGACACTATGCATCCTGAGCTCGGTTCGGAGATCGTTGAAAAATCGGTCCAGGGCAAAGAGAAGATGTCCAAAGAGCTGTTACAGAGGTTGAACGCTGCTATTGAAGAGTTCAAGCAGACAGTCGAAACCCGCTAGCTGCTGATCTGAGTACCCTGGGCACAGGGATGGACCGGGGGCCACAGGCCAGGCGAGCTGGGCACAGGGATGGACCGGGGGCCACAGGCCAGGCGAGCTGGCCTGCTACGCGTGACGGTTCAACGAGGCAAGCTCGTTTGGACCTAACGCAGAGTTGGCCGGTTCCCTTGAGGGGACGAACTAGAGAGCTAGCCTCTCTGGCCCGTCACGCGTAGCGGGCCAGCTCGCCTGGCTCGTGGTTCCCACGGATCACCCACGCCCGGCCCGTGGTTCCCGCGGACCGCCCACGCCTGGCCCGTCACGCGTAGCGGATCACCCACGCCCGGAGGTTGAGAAATTATCAAGAAAGGTTGATCTATGCCATCAACTCGTGAAATTAAGCAGCGGATCGGTTCGATCAAGAATATCTCGCAGATCACCAAAGCCATGCAAATGGTGGCGAGCAGCAAGATGCGTCGCGCACAGGACCGTGTTGAGCAATCGCGTCCCTACGCGGACCAGTTGCGCGGCATGGTCGCGCGTCTGTCGCGGGCGGGTGGCGCTGACATCGGCTCTGGAGCCACCTTGATGGTTCAGCGTCCGGTACGCAAAATTGGCTATGTGCTGATTACGCCTGATCGCGGTCTGTGCGGTGCCCTGCCCAGCAACGTCAACCGGAAAGCTGCCCATTCGGCGGTAGATGTGCAACACGACTTGCAGCAGGAAGGTGGCGAGAAGGCCAGCGTGGACTTTGTGGCCGTGGGTCGCAAGGGACGCGACTTTGTGGTGCGCAGCCCGTACAATCTGCTGGCCGAGTTCACCAACTACGGCGACCGCCCCGGCTTGAACGACGCTTCGGCGATTGCTCAGGTGGCCGTGGATGCCTTTACCAACGGCGATGTCGATGTGGTCTATCTCGTCTACGCCCGCTTCGTCAACACGGTGACGCAGGTTCCGACGGTGGTCAAGCTGTTGCCGGTCGAGCCGCCCGCCGAAGAAGAGGGCGACGACAAGAAAAACGTCGAGTACATCTATGAGCCCAATCCGCAGAGCCTCTTTGAAGCCCTGCTGCCGCGTTACATCGATCTCCAGGTCTATCAGGCGCTCTTAGAATCACTGGCCAGTCAGTGGTCGGCGCAGATGGTAGCCATGAAAAACGCGACCGATAGCGCGAAAGAATTGCTCGAAGATCTCAAACTTACCTATAACAAGGCGCGTCAGGCGAGTATCACCACGCAGATTCTGGAGATTGTCTCTGGCGCCGAAGCTCTAGGCTAAGCACATACAGTTCCTTCGGCCACGCTGCGACACCCTCAATCTCGCGGGTGTTGGCAGTCCGGCGAGGGGACAGGAGAAGAATAGATTATGACAACACGTGTAGGCACGCAAGGTACAGTCGTGCAAGTCCTGGGGGCTGTGGTAGACGTTGAGTTTCCCCCGGATCAGCTCCCTGAAATTTATAATGAAGTGCGCGTGCGCCCAGCCGGGGCCGAGCAGGATCTCTCTCTGGAGGTCGAGCAGCACCTGGGCAATAACTGGGTGCGCTGCGTGGCGATGGGTCCGACCGATGGCTTGCAGCGTGGCGCGGATGTGCGCGATATGGGCGCGCCGATCAGCATGCCGGTTGGCCCCCAGACTCTGGGACGCATCTTCAACGTGCTGGGGCACGCTGTGGACAACAAGCCCGAACTCGAAGACGCCCCGCACATGCCGATTCACCGCGAAGCCCCCACCCTGGAGGACCAGGCGGCCACCGTCGAGGTCTTCGAGACGGGCATTAAAGTCTTCGACCTGATCTGCCCTTTCATGAAAGGCGGCAAGATTGGTGCCTTCGGTGGCGCGGGCGTCGGCAAGACCGTCATCATTCAGGAGCTCATCAACAACATCGCCAAAGGACACGGCGGCTACAGCGTCTTCGCAGGCGTGGGTGAGCGCACTCGCGAGGGCAACGACCTGTATCACGAAATGATGGAGGCCGGCGTTATCGACCGCCTGGCAATGGTCTTTGGTCAGATGAACGAGCCTCCCGGCTCCCGTCTGCGCGTCGCCCTGAGCGCTCTGACCATCGCGGAATACTTCCGCGACGAAGAGGGCAAAGACGTGCTGCTCTTCATCGACAACATCTTCCGTTTCACGCAGGCGGGCGCGGAAGTTTCGGCCCTGCTCGGTCGTATGCCGTCCGCCGTGGGCTACCAGCCCAACCTGGCCGAAGAAATGGGCGCGTTGCAAGAGCGCATCACCTCGACCAAACGCGGCTCCGTCACCTCGATGCAGGCCGTCTATGTGCCAGCCGACGACTACACCGATCCCGCTCCGGCCACGACCTTCGCCCACCTGGACTCGACCATCGTGCTGGAGCGCTCGATCTCTGAGAAGGGCATCTATCCCGCCGTCGATCCGCTGGCCTCAACCAGCCGCATCCTTGACCCCAACATCGTGGGGCAGGAGCACTACGATGTGGCGCGTTCGGTGCAGCGCGTCTTGCAGCGCTACAAAGAGTTGCAGGACATCATCGCCATCCTGGGCATGGACGAGCTGGCCGACGATGACAAAGTGCTCGTGACACGCGCGCGTAAGCTCGAACGTTTCTTCTCGCAGCCCATGACCGTGGCCCAGGCCTTCACCGGCGTTGAGGGTCAGTATGTGCCGCTGAAAGAGACCATTCGCAGTTTCAAAGAACTGCTCGACGGCAAGTACGACCACGTGCCAGAGACCTACTTCTTCCTGAAGGGCGCAATCGAAGGGGTCGCCGAGGCCTACGAGCAGGACAAGCAGAAGGGGTAAGCCATGTCTACTATGCAAGTCGCTGTAGTCACTGGCGAAAGTGAGATCTACCGGGGCGAGGCCGAGATGGTCGTCGCGCCAGGAGTCGAGGGAGAGATGGGCATCCTGCCCCACCACGCCGCGCTCCTCACCGCGCTCAAGGCGGGCGAGATGCGCATCAAGCTGGGTGGGGCCGAGGATGACCTGTTTATCTCCGGCGGCTTCATGGAAGTGTACAACAACACCGTCACCGTGCTGGCGGATGCTGCTGAACACGCTGACGATATCGACCGGGATCGCGCCGAAGAAGCTCGCCGCCGG
>CAXUEY010000088.1:22455-25988 GCA_964250225.1 uncultured Ktedonobacteraceae bacterium
CACGCGCCTGGCCGAAGCAGGGGCCGCCCGCGCGCGAGCCGAGATCAGCGGCGAGCTTGAGCGAGCCGTGGCCCGCCTGCGCCTCGTCGAGACCACGCGCCGCCGCACCTCGCGCCGCATCCAGGCGCCCCCGTCGTCGGATCAATAGCTCATCCGTAAGCCAGGAAAACATGCAGGCCCGCGTAGCGATTGCTGCACGGGCCTGTTTTATTGCTAACTGGCGGGCGTTATTGAGGCGAGAATGCTTCCTCAATCGGCTCTTCAGCCGCAACCGCGCGTTCCATGAGCGGCCTGAACGTCGTCTCCACGCCCACGCCAAATTCTGCCAGCACGGGCAGGTGATCGCTGGCCTCTTCCGCGTTGACATCCTGGGCGCCGTTGACCACTTTGCAGGCGCAGAGACGCGTGGCCAGCAGGGGATTGGCGAAGAGGTAGTCGATACGTCCCGCGGGCGAGGCCGATGGGCAGGTGAAGCCCCAGGCGCGCGGATTTACATAACGGAAGCAATCGACATATCCCGCGTCGCGCAACAGGCCCACGCTGCCACGCGCCACATACAACCCGCTGGCCTCGTCAAACAGATCGCACAGAAGCTGGCTGCGCGGGATTAGATGCAGCAGCGGATTGAAGAAGCGCAAGTAGCGTGGGATGACAAAATTCAGGTAGGGCAGCCCATAGCTATCCTGCGGACTATGCTTACGGCGTGTATCCAGATCCACCAGGTAGCGCAACAAATGGCTACCTTTCAGCCTGTCACCAGGGGCCAGGGCGTTAAAGTCGCCCATCAGCACGTGTGGACCGTGATTGGCGCGCATCACACGTACAATCTCGCGCACCTCTTTGCGCCGGGATGTGTCCCCGCCACGGCCATGCACGAAGTCCGCCGTTAGATGCGCCACAAAAGCCGTCAGCTTCTCCCCATGCGCCTCTTCCAGCCCAACCTCCAGCAGCGGCCTCTGCAGCACGCCAGGACGCGCATGCACCTCACTGCGCACAATCGGCAGGCGGCTGAGCAAGGCACTGGATGTTTGCCACGCGCCATCGGGAGAGGCATTGGTGCGATACTCCATGCCCAGACGTTTGGCCAGCGTTTCCACCACCGCTGGATTGATCGCCTCGACCAGCCCCACTACATCGGGATCGGCCAGGCGAATCATCTGCTCAATATCCTCAACTCGTCCCGTCCCACCCACGAGAATGTTATAAGAAAGAATACGTGTCATTGATAGTAGAACCTTTTCTCTCTATGAGAACGCGCCGGATGTGCCATCTCTCTCCAGCGCTAGCAATTTTGAACACAGGAATTCCAAGATCACTATACCAGACGAAAAAAACCGGCGTGGAGACACAAGTTGCGCCCGCCATACTAATGTGCCCACCCTCGCGCAGAATGTGCTGCGCGAGGGTGGGCACATTGCGGAATCGGTATTAGAGTTGCGCGTTCCTGAATTTGTGCCAGAGATTATCAGCAATGCGCCTGCCATCGTAGACCAGGCCATACCGCTCAAGATAGTGGCAGACGTTCTCAATATCGCGTGTCAGCAGGAAGCGGGCGTTTGAGTTGAAACGCGGATCGACAGCCTGTGGGAAGTCGATGGTCTTCGCCTGACCCTGCCAGTAGAGGATATTGTAAGCTGAGAGGTCGCCATGCACATAGTTGTGGGCCAGCCAGAGTTCAATGTTGCTCAGCACGCTGTCGAAAACAGTGCGGGCCTGTTGCCGCGATAACTCACTGCCCCCAAGAGACGGGGCAGCTCCGTCGCGGTCCCCAAAGTACTGCATGAGAATGGCGCTCTGGGTGCGCGCAATGGGTTGTGGAGTGTCCGCGCCCGCGTTATGAAGCGCGGTCAGGACATCAAACTCGTAATTGACCCACATCCCAAATTTCATTTCCTGCCCGAAACGCGTCTTTTTCTGAACCGCCCGGCGCACCTGCCCGTTCGTGATAACGCGCCCTTCCTGATAGATCGCGTCGTGTTTGAAGCCGCGATGATCGCGCGCGCGATAAATCTTGGCCGCCAGCAGTTCCGCTCCAGTTGAGGGATGCGCCTGGCAGCAATAGACGCTCGCCTCTTTCCCAGATTTCACCGGGTAGAGAATTTTGGTAATCATCCCTTCGGCAAAGAAGAAATCAAGGGCGGCCTCAACGGGATCTTGCTGAGCAAGTATTTCCTGCTCTTCCAACTCGTCCATAGTACGAAATTGTTTGCGTTTTGACATGCTAGATGTATGCTCCTTGTATGTGTAGATAAAGTCCGGTTGTGCGAGACGGTAAAAAACGGATAAACATTGTGCATGGAGCACCTCTTCTTTCTCGCTCACCTCATCCCAACAGCGGGTCGGTGAGCATAATGTTCATAGACAGAAAAAAGGGCCGCAAGCATCATGCTCGTGGCCCCCAACGTAGTGCGTGGGAAAACGAAAAAGGCCATCCAACGCGGGACGGCCAGTACGTGCGGTTCTCTTCACAGCGCGTAGATACGCTTTGTGTGTATTAGCTGAAGAACCACCAGGATTGTTTCTGACCTGCCCGGAGACATGCTGCGACGAGGACTATAGCTTTGCGCATGGACACGCTCCTTTCATAAGTCCCAGCAATCGTGTGCTGGCACCGGTCAGAAAAAGTAGTATGTAACAAGTTTACCTGAACTGGCGAAAAATTTCAAGGGCAGTTGACAGCATGCCGCATCTACATCTGTTGCACAGCCATCTGAGCCAGTTGTTGCTCCTGTTGCTCGCGCACCGCAGACCCAGCGTTACTGGCGATGCCAACCACCAGAATGCCATTATCCTGCTGGACAAACAGTTGAGGCAAAGGCCGCGCGACCAGCAGCGCCTGCTCACCCAGATGAGCGAGCGAGTGAAAATCCGACCCTGTAAGGGTGGCAAATTTGTGAAAATCCGCCCCGGCTGTCGCCACATCTGAAAAGGTAGCCAGAAAGATCACGACAGAAGTTTCATGAGCGCGGTTGACATACGTGCAAGGGTTCTCCTGCAAATAATTCCCATGTGCATCGGGCTGTGGTTGCGTCACGCTCAGCGATGTTTTGAGCACCCCTTCCACCTGGCTTTGGGTGAGTAGCGAACAGGGATTGATCTGTGTCGTCAAATCCTTGCTGCCAGCTTGAGGCGTCGCGGTCTGCCCCGTTGTGGACTGGCCGCCTCCACAGGCTGCGCACCCAACGAGTAGCACGAGCAGGGCTAGCAGATGCCCTTTCAGCAGGGAAGTCTCCGCCAGGAGTTGGCGCACATAGGATATGTCCATCGGGATGACCTCTTTCGCAGGATTTTGTTTGTGAGCATAAACATACCACATCTGCAAATGAGGATGTGCGCTGATATTCTTTTGGGGTATCCCTTTACTGCCCTCGATAACCCGCTATTCCAACCTTGCACGGCCTCTCCGCCAATTTGTCTGTCATACCCCTAATAGTAGCATGGGAAGTCACTTACTACCATCATTTCCATCTGCTACATCAAACGTCCTCATTCCCCAGCGCAGGAGGCGAGCGCCGGACGTGAAGGCCTGCGAC
>CAXUEY010000089.1:0-25287 GCA_964250225.1 uncultured Ktedonobacteraceae bacterium
CCCAGCACTACCCCGCTGGTTCCGATGGAGACCAGCGCCAATCCTGGTTGGACCCCCCCATTTCCCACAGCCCCACACGCATTATCCGCCCCACCCCCCGCGCCAGGTGTAGCCGCCCGCAAACCGGTTAGTTCCGCCACCTCAGAGGTGATAGCGCCAGCCACGCTAGCCGCCGGGATGATTGGCGGAAGCAGTGTGGGATCAAGATCAATGGCTGCCAGCACCTCGCGTGACCACACACCACGTTTCACATCGAGCAGGCACGTCCCGGCTGCATCTGAGATTTCCAGGGCCGCCACCCCGGTCAGGCGATAGCGGATATAGTCTTTCGGCAGTAACAGCAGACGCGCGCGTTGAAAAATCTCCGGCTCATGCTCACGCACCCAGAGCGCTTTGGGGGCAGAGAAACCGGGCAGGGCTGGATTGCTGACCTCCTCAATGAGCCGGGCCTGGCCCACGCGCTCGGTCATCCAACGACACTGTTCCGCGCTGCGCTGGTCGGCCCAGATAATACAGGGGCGTAGCACCTGCGCGTCCTCATCCAGCAGCACCACACCATGCATCTGACCGGAGAGACCAATCCCACGCACATCTTCCGGGCGCACTCCCTTATCTGCACCCTGGGCCACACAGGAGCGTATAACCGTCAGTGTGGCCCGCCACCAATCGGCAGGCTGCTGCTCCGCCCAGCCGGGGTGTGGATGATACAGAGGATACTCAACAAAGGCAGAGGAGAGCGTTTCCCCATTTTCTACCGCAAAGAGCGCGGCCTTTACGCCCGTAGTGCCAAGATCGATCCCCAGAAGGGCCTGCATGTTCTATTGCCTCCCATATAGTTTTCTCGCTTCGCTTGTGTGGTTATCCGTTAAGTATGTGGTTGGTCGTTAGCGTGTTCCCAGGAGAATCTCAACGGTCATCTGATCGAGTTTCTCGTAAGCAAGGCCGCGTGCTGCGAGCGTCTCCACATCAAAAGTCGCCTCTTTGAGAACCTGCGCTTTCTCCGTGCTATATCCACTCAGCAGGCCACCATACGTCTGGTCGCCGCCGTGAATGTCCTGTAAGAGAGCCTGGATCTCCGGGTCAGCCTGGAAACGTTTCACCTTCGCCTTGAGCATATTGTAGGTGCGCATGCAGCCCAGCGCGAAATCCCAGACGCCGGCTTCATCTTCTGTACGATAGGCGTGCGCGTCAAAGTGGCGCGGCCCGGTATAGTTGTGTTCCTCTAGCAATTTCACCAGAAAAAACATGGCCTTGAGATTCTCGCTGCCAAAGCG
Organism: uncultured Ktedonobacteraceae bacterium; assembly: GCA_964250225.1. Lineage (GTDB taxonomy): Bacteria > Chloroflexota > Ktedonobacteria > Ktedonobacterales > Ktedonobacteraceae > Paraktedonobacter. The sequence continues at coordinate 1,275 of CAXUEY010000089.1, forward strand.
GAAATCCTGGTCGTAACGTGGTCCCTTCTGGTCATTGAGATCGATATGAAAAAGTTTGCCTGCATCAAGGGCCTGGGCCACGCCATGAACAAAATTGAGACCTGACATGTGTTCATGAGCAACTTCGGGATTGAGGCCAACCATATCGTGATTTTCCAGGGTCGCGATAAAAGCGAGCATATGCCCAATGGTGGGCAGATAGAGATCAGAGCGTGGCTCATTTGGCTTCGGCTCCAGAGCAAAGCGCATCGTATAGCCCTGCTCGATGACATACTGACAGAGGAAATCTATCGCGTCGCGCATCCGTTTGAGTGCCGTGACGGGATCTTTTCCCGCGTCCGTTTCAGCTCCCTCGCGTCCACCCCAGAAGACATAGGTTGTGGCGCCCAGCTCGACCCCCAGATCTATCGCATGCATCGTCTTGTGGAGCGCGAACGCCCGAACAGCAGGGTCATTGGCGGTAAACGCTCCATCCTTAAAAATAGGGTGAAAGAAGAGATTGGTCGTGGCCATTGGCACCACCATGCCATAATCGGAGAGTGCCTGTTTAAACTCGCGCACAATCCGCGCGCGTTCAGAAGGGGTCGCCTCGAAAGGGACCAGGTCGTTATCGTGCAAATTGATGCCCCAGGCACCCAATGCCGAGAGTTTTTTCACGCTGGCGATGGGGTCAAGTGGAGGGCGAACCACGTTGCCGAAAGGATCGCGTCCCTGGTTGCCCACGGTCCAGAGGCCAAAACTAAACCGATCTTCTTTTTGCGGTGTGTATTCATCACTCATGCTTTCGTTGGCTGCACGCGCTGATGATGTCATGCTACTGTCCTTTCTTCATAAACTATCGAAATACAGCTGTGTCTGCGATGATTATTGCCCAAACTATGCTATGAACAGAGCATAGCATAGTCAGTAGAAAGTGTCAAGAGTGAGAAAAAAGAAACGCACTTTCGCATCTGCTCCATTTCCTCTCGGCCTGATTAACTCAAAAAGCAGCATTATCCAGGGAGCACTCCTGTTTCTTCTGACTTTTTGCTAGAAAATGTACGCGCCCCTTGACATAGACTAGTCATTATGGTATCTTTAGGATGGAATTGAGGTAACGATTATTTCAGCAGCATAGATTTTGGCGGGCGAGCATCCTTACCCATTTGGAGAGGGGATCTGGTGAGTCAAGAAAACGAACAGAGCGGTTCCTTACCGATGTATCGGCATATCGCTGCCGACATTGAGCGCAGTATTCAGGAGCGCAAGCTTGTCGGGAATAGTAAGCTCCCTTCAGAGATAGAGCTTGCTACGCAGTATGGGGTAAGCCGAGGAACAGTAACGAAAGCACTCGATATGCTGGTCCAGCACGGCGTGCTCTATCGGCGGCGTCCGCAGGGTACGTTTGTGGCCTCTTCGGTCACAAAACAGGTAGTACGAGAGGCACCGCAAGCTGAATACGCGGATGTATCCAGGCTAAGTGGATATACCCCACCGGTGGTGGGTCTTATTATGCCGTATGTGACCAGTATCTTTCTGGGTAGCATCATCCTGGGGATTTCTACGATCATGCGGACAGCCAGCTTTGCGCTCAGTTTTGCCTATTCCGAAAATGATTGTGGGCTGGAACAGTATCATATTGAGCAGTTTTTACGCCAGGGGGTTGCCGGTATGCTCATTTTTCCTGGCGACCACTCGGTAGAAGAGCGCGCAGGGCAATTTGTTTCCGTGGGCGAGCTGGAACGTATCGAGACGTTACGCATGCTTCAGCGGCGTAATGTGCCCTTTGTTCTAATGGATCGGTATGTGCCAGAGGTTACGTGCGACTATGTGGTATGCGATGATGTGACGGCTGGTTATGCCGCCACTCAACACCTGTTCTCATTGGGGCATCAGCGTATTGGTTTTGTGACGATGGATTGCGCGATGACTAGTGGCGCGAATCGCTATCTTGGCTATATACAGAGTTTGCGGGAAAATAAGCAGCCGGTCCGCGAGCATCTGATTCTCCAGGCGTTGAGTCAGGCTAATCCTTTGAGTATGCCTGATTCTGATCCACCATCATTTCTTGCTCAGAGGGATCGTACCTTGCTGGCCGCGTATTTGCGTCAGCCGGAGCGCCCCGATGCCATTGTCGCTATGAATGATTATCTTGCCCTGCATATCCTGCAAACGGCTGAGAGCCTGGGTATCGATGTGCCCGGCGAATTAGCACTGGTGAGTTGTGGCTCAGGTGATCTGGGGATGTACCTGCGCGTCCCTCTGACCTCTATTGTGCAACCTGCCGGTGAAATGGGACGCCAGAGCGCGCACATTCTGCTTGACCGTATTGCTCAACGCTCTTCCAAAACGCGCCAGGTTGTCTTGCCGGTGAGCCTGGTCGTGCGCAAAAGCTGTGGCGCGGAACGCTCTCAGGTGCGGCGCATTATCGCACCAGCCGATGCAGGCTAAACATACGTTGACCTTTCACCAAAGTGGGCCAGAGTTATTGCAATTTTTGAGCGTGAGCTACTCTCGCATCCTTGCGATGCCTGTTTCTAGCGCTGCTCACCTTTCTACGCGTGCCGCGCGTATATGGCGATTCCCCCATGCCAGGGCCGCCACGCCGATAACCCAGCATCCGCCAATGGCAAAGAGGGGAGCGGCGCCGAAGAGATCAGCGAGCCACCCTCCGAGAGCAGCGCTGAGTGGAATGGCCAGCACTACAAGGCTGCTGGTAATCCCCTGGACTCGACCGCGATACTCCTCAGGGACAAGCACTAGCATCAGACTGCTTATCGGCACACCTCCAGCGATCAGGCCGAAGGTTCCCAGTACTTCCAGAGCCGTGGTGAGGGGCAGAGAGGTGGAGATGGCCATACCAATCAGTGTGAGTCCCGCCAGGCTCCAACCCATGACCATCAGGCGACCAGCCCCCAGGCGGCGTTCCAGACTACCCGCCAGAACGCCGCCGAGTATGCCACCAATCACGCCCGCAGTCGTGATGATGCCATAGTCTACAGCACCACCGTGCAGACGCTGACTGATGAGCGCCGGATATAAAGGCCCTATGAATGATGCCACATTGATCAGCAGGGACAGCCAGAGCATCGCCTTGATGACCGGATGTTTCCGCATGATCCGCCAACCAGCGCCCATATCACCCAGGAACGAAGTACGCTGTGCAGGGTGTTCAGCGAGAACTAGAGTTGAGCGTCTGGCGCGTTTTGGGAGTGGCGCGATGGCGATACATAGCGCCACAACTGCAAATGAGAACGCATCAGCCCACACAGCACCTCTTGTCCCCAACACAAGCAGAACCACCCCTACCAGAGCGCTGGCAATCAGATAAGCTACGTGATCGGCGCTTGTGAAAAGGCCCGCCGCAGTGGTCAGCAGCTCATTGCCGACAGTTTCCGGCAAAATGGCATAGCGGGCAGGGTTCATAAAGGCACTGAGACTGTTGAGCAAGAAAATTGCCGCGAAGACCAGGAGCGGAGAGAAGCGGCCATGCGCCGGGATGAGCGCGGCCAGACCGCCTACCACGGCAGCCGCCAGCAGATTCGTCACCACCATCGTGCGTTTGCGATCCCAACGATCAACAAACACCCCGGCCAGCGGATTCACGAGAGCACTGGAAAGCTGCCAGACAATCTGGATACCAGCCGTCAACAGGGCCGAGCCGCTCTGGGCGTACACTACCCACATCACGGCCAGCGCGAAGAACGCATCCCCAATAAAAGAGATGGTCTGCCCACTCCATACCAATGTGAAGGCGCGATTACGAAAAAGGCGGTAGTACACGGATGTGCGCATCTTTGATGCAAAGGGAATGATCATCAAGAACCTCCATTGATTGAAAATTTTCTTGTGATCTATTCACCCGATCTGGGAGCTACCTTGCGCATTTTTTGATGAAAGACAATCAATTATTGGCAATTTTCACACTTCTCGCACGGCGATAACCTGTAGGTTTTGCTGATGCACAAAAACGGCCACGCGTGAGGCGCTGGAGAGATCCGTGTATTGATGGCAAATCGCGGGCAAACCGTCATATTCGACGCAGGTTGGGATCGTTGCCACTGAGCGAGGGTAGTGTTTGTGGAAACGCTGAACGATGGGATGTGCGTCGGCGTGAGCACCGGCAACGCCGATAAAGTGGAAGGAACAGGTAGCGCAGTGCTGCACGAGATGAAGAACGGCGGTTTTCTGGGCCAGGTCCGGGATACCTGAGGGGAGTTTAAGGTTAGGAGAGAAGCGCTTCCAGTATTCATCAAGGCGCATGACCTGGATGGGAGCATATGCTCCGCAGCGAGGGCAGCGCGTGCGACCCTCCTGATACTGTGCCACGGTCCCCAGAACATCCTGCATCGCACGCTTGATCGCTGGCCGGAAGGAGTGCCATCCGCGAGCCGGGAGAGCCGCGCGCAGATGGATATTGCTGAAACGTGTAGAGCACTCAGGACATTTCAAGAGCAGCTCCACCGTTCCATCAGGCATGGTCTGAAAAACACCACGTAGGCGCTGGCGTCCACAGATGCTGCACCACTCGCGTGATTCGCGCCAGCCAGCTATACTCTCATTTCCCAACGGTAGCGCCAACCCGAAGGCCTCCAATTCAGGGCGCAACTCACCAGCGAGAATGTGCTGGAGCTGATGCCGCGCGCGATGGAGACGGGCCTCCAGGGCAGAGGTCGTCAAACCCAGGCGCAGAGCCGCTTCTTTTTGGGGCAGTTCGAGCAGATAGGAGAGTTCAATGGCCTGACGATTCTCCACGGAGAGATGGCCAAGTGCGCGCTCCAGCAAAGACTCCAATTCTTGTCGACTGAGCTCCTCGGCAAGATCTGGCAACGAGAGATCGGGGAGGTCGAGAGCTTGCAACTCACTGCCCGACCCGGCTTCCATAGGTTGCGAGAGCGAGATATGCAGATGTGCGCGTCTGAATTGACGTTGCTGCCAGCGGCGGCACACATTACGACAAATCCCATCCAGCCACGCATCGAACATTTCAGGCGCCTGGAGGCGCTCCAGGTACCTCCAGGCTTCCAGCAAACTCTCCTGTACCACATCTTCCAATGCATCTGGTGCGACACCTCGTAGAGAGGCCAGGCGCACCAGACGCGGACGAGCCGCCGCAAAAGCCGCCTCTATGTCAGGAAAGGGTGGCATAGGCAGAAGACTCCTGATAGTGTGAGAGAATTGCAGGGAACGCCATTGCATGATTCTCCATTATTTTACCGATAACTGAGCAGGTTGCTCACTGCAAGCATGTTGGAAGAAAGTGGATGCATACACCCAATTTCTTCTCTTTATGATGATTTCCATAGTATATTCTCTTCCTGATGCAGACTCAAGCGACCTTCTGCATGAGGCGGTCAGACTGTTGATAGCGAGCAGAGGGTCGCCCCTTTTTCCAGATGTGCTGTCACTTCAGATGAATAAGGTTCGATAATGGCCGCTTTTTATGATAGGCTGGCTGTATTATGAGGCGATAAGTTAGAGGCATATATCAAAGCAGAACATTGTATTGGCTCAACAAAGCCAGCTCCTTTTTGCGCTTGCCGATGTGGTCGCCTGCGTGCTATGCTTAGAACGGATGTTTAGTTATCAAGTCAGCAGGAGTGGCCATGTCGGTATCTACTTCTAGCGATGTTCAGCGCGTGACAGATGAGCGCTTATTTGGCTGGGACGCAACGCCCGGCATCGTCTCAGTCTGGGCGGATCGGACTGGCCGGGCGCTGCTCTGGCGGCGAGCAGGCGAGCAGGTAACTTGTCAGCGGGAGAGCTTTCGGCCCTGGCTGCTGGCTACCTCACTGGCCGATCTCGCGCATTTGCGGGAGGCGCCCGTACCCTCGACCGCGCCTGGATCGGGCAATCTGCCGTTCAGCTATCGTGAACTGACTGGCGATGCGGGCAGTTACCGTTACCTGCTGTTCGCCCGCGACGGACGTACACTGGAGCAGGAACTGGCCAGGGGAGCCTCGAAACGGCTGGGGCGGCGTATCAACAGCACCAGCGAACTGCCGAACGACTATTACCGCGTTGGCCCGGTTGAGCAATATCTGATGCTGAGCGGACGCGTCTACTTTCGCGGCCTGAACTACGAAGATATCGCCCGTTTGCAGTTTGACCTGGAAACCACCTCGCTCGACCCCCATCGTGGACGTATTTTTCTTATCGCCGTCAAAGATAGTCGTGGGTTGCCCACGGTGCTGGATGCGCCGAGCCAGGAGGATGAGCCACGCCTGATCCGCGAGCTGTGTGCGCTGATCCAGGAACGTGATCCCGATGTGATCGAGAACCACAATCTTTTTGGCTTTGACCTGCCTTTTCTGGAATACCGGGCGAGCGTGCATGGTATTCCTCTGGCTCTGGGCAGGCGCGGCGGGCCGATGCTGCTGGAAAAACGCGAGGAGACGTTAGCTGTGGGACCAGAGGCGCGCAAACGCACGCGTTACAGTATTCCCGGACGCGAGTTGATTGATACGCTTGATGCGGTGCGCCGCCACGATTTTGTGGTGCGCGATATGCCCAGCTATGGCCTGAAGGACGTGGCGCGCTACTTCGGCATCGCCTCGGCTGAACGCGTCTATCTCTCTGGCCCGAAAATCTTCGAGACGTATCGCCAGAACCCTGAGCTTGTGCGTCGCTATGCCCTGGACGATGTGGAAGAGGTCGATGGTCTCTCGCGTCGTCTGCTTGGCTCGCCGTTTGCCCTGGCTGGCATGGCCCCGCGCCGCTATGAACGCCTGGCCTCGGCGGGACCGGCTATGGGCGTACTGGAGCCAATCCTGGTGCGGGCCTACTTGCGCGCTGGAGCTGCTCTGCCCTGTCCCGCCACACAACCTGGCGCGCACGGCATGCACGAGGGTGGCGCGGTCCATCTCTACGCCGAGGGTGTGGCCGCGCACGTGGTCAAGGCCGACGTGGCCTCGCTGTACCCTTCCCTTATGCGCTCCTTCCAGATCGGACCTGCCAGCGACCACCTGGAGGTGCTGCTGAGCATCCTGGGGCGTCTGACCGATTTACGTCTGAAGCACAAAGATGCGGCGCGCATGGCCCCTGCCAACTCCATCGACGCCAATCATCATAACGCCACACAGGCCGCGATGAAGATCCTGATTAACTCGGCCTATGGCTACATGGGAGCTGGCACAATGGCCCTGTTCGCCGATAGCCGCGCCGCCGATGAAGTGACCCGGCGTGGTCGCGAGATCCTCAACTCGGTGGTAGGGGCGCTGCGCGGGCGTGGTATGGCTCTGATTGAGGCCGATACCGATGGGGTGTATTTCGCGGTGCCTGCCGAATGGAGCGAGGCGCAAGAACAGGCGCTGGTGGACGAGATCGGCGCGCAGTTGCCAGCCGGGATACGCCTGGAGTACGAGGGGCGCTACCGGGCTATGTTCAGCCACGAGGTCAAGAACTATGCCCTGCTGACCTATAGCGATCAACTGGTTGTGCATGGCGTGGCCCTGCGCTCCAGCCGCTCCGAGCCGTTTGGTGAGCGTTTCCTGCGCCAGGCCCTGACCTTCCTGATGACCGACGATGTGCTCGCCCTGCGCCAGTGCTACCTGGATATGGTAGAGGCGCTACGTCGGCGCGAATTGGCCGCCTCGGATCTTGGCGCGCGGGTGCGTCTCTCTAAAACACCCGCGGCCTACGAAGCGGTACGCGCCACGCGCCCTGAACCACAGTACGAGGCGCTGCTCAACGCCGGGCGGACCAACTGGCATCCCGGCGAACGCGTGCGCTTCTATCGTGTACACGGCGGCAGATACGTCTGGCTGCCCGAAGAGACCGAAGAACTCCCCCTGGACCACGACTGGCAGGCTGGTGAGCAGCACGCTAAACAGCCGCTCTACGAAGACGTGGCCAACCGGCGCGACTACGACGTGGACCACTATATTCAGGCGCTCGTGAATTCCTACGCCACACGCCTGCGCAAAGCCTTCGCCCCCGAAGATTTCGCGCAACTCTTCCGACCCGATGGCCTCTCCGGGCTGTTCGATAAGCCGGTGGAGCATATTGTGCCGCGCTGGATACGGTGCGATTGAACACTATTCTCCGATAAAAAAGGACTGCAATTTTATGTACAAGGAATATCACAAATTGGTGCGCGACGGCGTTCCTGAGATCATTCGTCGCAAAGGCGAGCACTGTGAAGTCACAGTGATGGCGGAGGAAGAATATCAACAGGCTCTTCGAGACAAACTTGTTGAGGAGGCCAAAGAGGTTGCTCAAGCCTTAACGCTTCAGGAACTGATTACAGAATTAGCGGATGTACAGGAAGTCTTTGACACGCTCAGGGCAACCTATGCGCTTTCGCAAGAAACGATTGCGCAGGAGCAAGCACGCCGACGAGCAGAGCGCGGAGGTTTCGAGCGTCGCCTTCGTCTGCTTTGGACAGACTGAAAAAATTTTTCTGGCTTGCCTCCAAATATTCCCCAGTGCCACGGTCACGTTTTTTCTCTGCGAGCGAAATACAGAATGAGATCTCAAAAAAACAGCACTGAGAGGAAATGTATGCAACAACCGGACATGCGGGAACAGCCAGTCGCACTCGATGTGACCTTTTATGACAGGCATGCTCCCACCATCCTGGCCTATCTGTGTCGGCATATTTTCAGCCCACACGATGCCGAAGATGTGCTGGTTGAAGTTTTCCTGGCTGCACTCAAGCGGCCAGGCTTCACTGAACTGGCTGCCGAGCATCAATTGGCCTGGCTGCGCCGCGTTGCCCACAACAAAATGATTGATCGTTTGCGCCGCCTGGACCGTTTGACGCTGGTTTCTCTGGATGAGGCGCTGGAACGCGAGAGCGGCGAACCGACGCCCGAACAATACAGTATGCGTCAGGAGAGTTATGCCTTGCTCTACCAGCTCGTGGCTCGGCTCTCTCCCGACCAGCAAGAACTGATTCAGTTGCGCTATGGCGAGGGATTGCGCATAGTGGAGATTGCGGCTCGCCTGCGTAAATCCGATACAACTGTGCGCAAACAGCTTCAACGCACGCTGAATCGTCTACGCGCATTATACGATTATGAGAAGGAGCACTCATCATGGTCGCTTTGAATGACTTCACACCAGAAGAACTGGAGCAGCACAACCAGGCACTCATCACCTCGCTCCAATATCTCTATCAGCAGCCCGCTGTAGTTCAGGAAATTTCTCCGCTGGAGCAGCAAAACATTCTGGCAAACGCCCGCAAGCGCCTGCTCGCTACCGAATTCACACCGCAGGACGCACAAAAGCAGCTCGCGAGACCGCCACTGGTGCTCCTCACAGAAACTGTTCTGGATGAGCCAGTGCAGCCGCCTGCCCTGCCAGAACGACCCCGGCGCGGTTCGCGGGTAGCGCGCCTCTTCAATGCGCTGGCGGCCATCCTCGTCGTTGGCGTGTTGATCGCTGGTACCACACTGCTGTTTACGCTGCACAGATTTGATCTGGCAGGTATGGCACAGGCGCATTGTCCTCGCGGAGACCACGAAACATTAGGAGATAGCGGGGGGCTTGGCTATCTCTGCGCGCAGCATCTGTATCAGGATCTCAATATAACACGCGATGATGGACTCTACCGCGTCACGCTGAGCCGGGCTTATGCTGATCAGGGTCAGTTTGTCATCTGGTATCACATTGCGCGCAAGATCAACGGCAAATATCAGCCGGTGCAACTTTTTGCGAGTATCTCTGTCGCTTTCTCTACAGATGCTCAGCCGTCAAAGTTGCTGCAATTGGGGGTGGGCTCAGGCAATCCTGGCATACAGATGTTTGAGATGCCGGCTATAAGGGATCATAGTGCAGCTCTGCCAGGGAAAAAGCTGCATGTGCAGGTCGATCTTTCATCCATTCTGGTAGGGATAGGAGTGACGAGCCCGTATGCTGCTGACTCAGATGTCGCGGGCGGAGGATTGCGCACATTCACGCTGGATGCCCACTTCACGTTGCCACTCAATGGTAGTTGGCAACGCCTATCCTTGCAACAGACTCAGGTTGCCAATGACATCAGCCTGACATTGGTAAGCGTAGGATATTCGTTAAGCATGGTGAGCGTAGATCTGTCTTCACGTGATCTTGATTTACACCATACTGGCCTATCAAATGATGTGTTTGTCTCTTCTCTCCGTGTGGGGAATGTGGAGTGCATCGCCAATCCAAAAAGTCCCGACTTTCAAGAAGAAAGTCCCGACTTTCAAGGCCTTATAACCTCCTCTGCAACGGGAGGTGGTATAACGCAGATGTTCAACTGTTCGCTTCCTGGCGCTGGAGGTGTGTCTGGTAGCGAGGCAACGATGGTGATCTCCTGGTACACCGGCAATCCGGCCTCTCCAAGCCTTACTTCTACCTGGACGTTCCATTTCACTTTAGCATGATGCTCTCATTTGCATGGAGCAAAGAAAAGCGGGACAGACTCACTTGCCCCGCTTTTCTCTGCGCTGTCAGACCTGAGACCAGAGCGCGGCAACCGACGCTGCAAGTTCACGTCCCTGGGCGCGACCAGCCAGCGCCGACGGCTCACGCGTTGCCGGGTCTAGCGGGTTCAGACCTATAGCAGTGACGGATGCAGGATCAGGCTCGATCAGTAGCACCTGGCTCCCCTCACGCTTCAACGTTGTTGCTTCTGAGGCGGGACCGACTCCAAAGGCATTTGCATTTGCCCCCAGTGGGTTCAGGATCAAAACGCGATCATAGCCCTGCGCCAGGTCCGCATTTGTCGCTGAGCGCATTCCGCCATCCATGTAACGACGCCCGGCGATAGTCACTGGCGGCCAGATACCGGGCACGGCACAACTGGCTGCGACAGCATCAACCAGCGAGACACCTGACTCGCGATCCATAATATATTCCGCGCCAGTCTCAGTATCTACTGCTGCAATCTGCAAACGACGCTGTGACCATGTATGGGCAGGGAGGCGGGCCTCGATGATGATATGCCGTTCCGCTTCCGAAACCGTTGGCGCCGTCAGAGCATAGGCTCCAATCCGCGCTCGCATCGCTTTGCTATCAGATATCCCTTCTTTTACCGCTTGACTCCACACCTCCATGAGCTGTGTGGCATCGAACGCCACCATACGCTCCTTCGACTGCTCAACTGGCGTGAGTTGAGAAGCAAAGAGGCCCGCAAGCTCGGTCCCGCTGGCAATCTGAGCACCAACCACTGATCCAGCAGAGGTGCCTATGATGATATCAGCCCCCAGCACATCAACACCTCTATCATGTAAGCCCTGGAGTATACCCAGTTCCCAGCCCACACCAGCTACGCCTCCCCCTCCGAGTACCAGCGCGCGTGTGATTGCTTCACTTGATTGCATGCCATTTCTCCAGACCAATAATGTATAGCAACTCTAGAAAAGAGGTACCGTTAGATGATCTCTCGACGGCACCTCTTCCTTATCTTATCACCTCATGCTGTCCAGGCCCAACCACTCTTCGCGGGTGGTGTGGCGCGGCATGCTCTGGTTATGGAGAATTTCCGCGCGCAGCTCGTGCAGTGTACCCCAGCCCTCGGCCTCGACATCGTATTTATGGATGGTCTCTTCGTTGCGCTGCTTCACCCAGACAAAGGTGTCGTCCGGCAAGTCGGCGTATCGCTCAACCATCGCACGCAAGATTTCGCGCGCGACATCCTCGACAAAGCGCGGGTTGGCATGGGCTTTATTGACGATGTACAGTTCGTCGGGCCGCTTGAGCAGGCCGTAGTTCTCGGAACTCATGGCGTTTTCCGCGATATCCACCAGTTCGCTGGCATCCACATCGACGCTGGTGCCGACCATCAGGGTTGCGCGTCCACGTTGATTGTGCGTGGCCAGGGGCGTGACCTCCAGCATTTTCTGGATTATCGCCTCGTCGAAGCCCTCTTCTTTCAGACGCACTCGTGCAAACGCATGCACCATATCCTGCGCGCACGGACAGGCCACCATGCCTTCGACCTCGACCCCGACCATCCTGCGAGAATAGTCGTGTGTGGCAACCGCCTGGGCCAGCAGGCCATAGACTTCCTGGGTGCGTCGGCCAGAGACTGGCGTCCAGCGCTGCAAGGGGTAGGTCGTGCGGATATGAGCCTCGGCGCGCACGACCTTCTGCCTGGCCACGATGGTCTTTGCGATATGTTCGGCCAGGATCTCGATGCGCGGCCACGCTTGCAGGCCAATCTCTTCCAGCACCTCTTCCAGCGCATCACTGAAGCGCGACATATGCACGCCCGCCTGCGTCGCATCCAGATTAGCGTAGAGATCGAAGGTCGCGTTAAACCACTGCTGCTGCCCCTCGTCGCCAATCAGGATCGCTTTGGTGACGGCCACAACGCCCGCGCGCCCCAACCTCACATGCACGGTAGGCTGGCTGCTCTGGATATCGTGCTCCAGCGAGATTTTCAGGTTCGGGGCGAACTGCGTCACGCCCGCCTGCGAGATCCCCGCCAGTAATTCCTGGGCCGTCTTGCCGGTGCGTGGGTCGCGTGCTTCAGGTGCGATCTCGGCCAGGGGAGCCAGCACAAAGGCGCGCTCACGCATACGCGGGTGCGGGATCGTCAGGTGCTCCTGTTCAAGGCTCAGCTCATCATAAAAGAGAATATCGATATCGATGGGTCGCGGCCCATTGCGAAACGAGGGCGTGCGGCCAATCGCGGCCTCAATTTCTTTGGCGTATTTCAGCAAGCTCGACGCGTCAAGCCAGGTTTTGCCCCGGCAGACAATATTCAAAAAACGCGGCTGCTCAGCGTATCCGACCGGCTCAGTCTCATAGACCGAGGAGACCATATCGATATCCAGCACCTCGCGCAGCCGTTGCAGTGCCGCCGCCAGATTGCCCCGGCGGTCTCCCAGATTCGCGCCCAGGCCCAGATAAACCACATGCGTCGCCACTGGTGCGTGTCCATTTTTCGGAAACAGTGGTGATAGGGGGGTATCTATACTCATCTATTAAAAGATCCTCTCATAGTCAGGCTTGTATGTTCCTTGTATAAAAACAGATGGCGCTGGTCTTTTTCTTCCCAAGCATATCATTTCTTTTGTATACGTGTACCAGAATTATGCAAGTTGGGAACACAGGCGCTCGAACACTCGCGTTCCCAATTGAAAAAGATCCGATCTGAGCGATCAATCTCCCTTTCTTTTTCCACACGAGGAAAGCTCTTGAGAAGATTAAAGGACACTCTCTTTTAACTCTAAGTAAACGGGTAATAGCGGTGACTATTTCTGAAACACATACATATTTCTGAACACCGCCTCGGTTCCGTTGGCGCTATCGCCTCCCACTAGAAAACCAACCATGCCCGATGTGTAGGAAGCGTTGCTATAGCTGGTGAGGAGCAGTTGTTTGTTGATATAGAAGCGGAAGGTGGATTTGGCGGCGACCACTAGAAAGGTATTGGTGGCTTTATTCCCACTGGCGATTGCACTGGAGCGGGTCCAGTCGATCAGGGTAATCCAGGCGAAAGGATTATTGCCAGTTGCCAGCACAAAGCGGTACTCGCCCTGATTGTTGATCTCCAGCGCGTAAAATTGTTGCGTCGTGGGACTCAGGCGGAAGATCAGCCCGTAGACCTCGCCGTGGAGCAGTTGGGCCTGCGCGTCGATGACGACGTTGCTATACTCTTGCTGATTGGAATAGCACCAGGCGAACTCGTGGGCCGCTGCACTGCGCACATGATAGCCCTGAGGACTGAAGAAGCATTGCGAGCCGTCATTCACCCAGCCCCCGCTTGGGTTGGTTAACGCGTTGGTGTAGAGCACCTTGCCTGCCCCAATCGCGCCTGTCACGCCCGCTGTCCCCTCCACGCGGGCCTGGGTTGCCAGCCACGTCTCCTCGACTGCCGTCGCGGTTGCTGCCGCTCGTTGCGCGGGTGAAGCAAAAGAACCGCCCAGCCCGCCATGCCCCATCTGCCAGGCCAGCATGCCCAGCGGCAGCGCCAGCACTAACAGCACCAGACCCACCAGTGCCGCCGCACTGCGTTTATTTAAGGTGCGCAGGCGCTGCGAAAAGCCGCCCTCTGGTGGAAGTGAGGTAGTATCGGGCATGGAAACCAGCGCGGCGGGTCTGTCGGTCAAGGGAAAGCGTAGGGGCAGAATGGGCGGGCGCAGCTCCAACTGAATCTTTGTAGCCTGTTCCTCTCTGGCAACCACCTGGGTCGCTGCGGCGCCGGGCTTTGGCTCAGCGGTCTCAGCCTGTTCCGCGCGCTCTTCGTTCTCACTCTCCGCCGCTTCACCACGGGCAAACAGATGTCCGTTGAACATTTCTTGCTGGAGCGCTTTCCAGAAGGCGGCGGCGAGATCTCTGGCCTCCTGGTAACGTTCCTCTGGATCTTTCGCCATCGCGGTGAGAATCACGTCCTCGATGCTCTGAGGAATTGCGCTATTCAGCGTGCGCGGCGCGACTGGCGTAGATTGGATGTGCTTGAGCGAGACGGCCACCGGCGATTCGGCGATAAAGGGCAACTGGCCAGTGAGCATCTGATAGAGGATGATGCCCAGGGAGTAGATATCGCTGCGGTAATCGCTCATCCCATTGGATTGTTCTGGGGCCATATATTCGGGCGTGCCAACCATCGCACCAACGCTGGTCAGGGCCTCGGCGCCCTGCATAGCTTTGGCCAACCCAAAATCAACCAGATAGGCGTATCCGTCCTGGCGCAACAGAATATTGGAAGGTTTGACATCGCGATGGACCACACCGTGCTCATGGGCGTATTGCAGGGCCGAGGCCATCTGGCTCAGAAAACTGGCCGCCTCTTCCAGAGTGAGCTGCTTGCGCCGAAAAAGATAATCGCGTAACGTGAAGCCGTCCACATAGGGCATAACCAGATAGTACCAGGGGCTTTGCTCACCAAAATCGTAGAGGGGCAGGATATGATTATGGGCCAGCGCACCAACCGCCAGGGCCTCGCGCTCAAAACGGCGCACAAATGGCTCATCGCGCCCGTAGAGCACTTTGACGGCTACCTGACGACGCACACGACGATCATAGCCCAGATAAACCTCGGCCATACCACCTTGCGCGATGCGGCGACGGAGTTCATATCGCCCCAGGCTCAGCCCTTCGATACCCTTCATCGCCCCTCCTTCCAGCTCGACTATGTGACGCGCTCACGGGTTCGCGTAGTCAAAAAGGCACGAAAAGTTGAGTTCCTCTCTCTGTGCCCACGCTATTCTACCACTCATTATAGCTGCCACACAATCGGATGAGCCAGAGAAGCGCTCTTTTCTGCCCTCAGACACGCGCTTTGTTCCTCCGCATCTGCTCTGCTTGTTAAGACTCCCGCTAGAAAACCGGCATTTGTTTCATGCAGAGCCTGACGATTTTTCCTCATATCCGCCAATTGGGGGTGAATCTGTCAAAGTTGTCAGAAAAAAACCAATTTTCTTCACCACCAATTAGTACTTTTTAGTAGCTTTAGCCCGTATACATGCAAATCGACAACCTTATCAGGTATGATCGTACCTGGATTATCCGGGTCAGGATATTTCAATATGCTTTAGTATGTAATGTCGTGCGTTAACATAATATGTTGCGCGCGGCATTCGTGGAAAGTTAGGGCAATGAGAATGAGGCGAAATTTCTCTAGAGATGTATTTCAAAGAAGAGGCAGACGGCGCGCAGCTGCTCTGCTAAGCATGGGTCTGGTATGCGCAGTGCTGCTTGCCACGCTGTCACTGGCGCTCCTGAGTCGCACCAGCACATCTGCACATGGTGTTGACATAACGTCACGCTTTGCGCATGCCAGTACTATTCGAGACCTCGAGCAGATTATAGAGGTTGGCAGCACCGCGGTCATCGTCGATGGGCAGGGCCACACGCAAGCTGTTGATTCTAATCCTTATGGCATCGCGCTTGCTCCACCAGCCACGCCAGCGGGTGCGCCAGGCTCATTGCGGGCCGGCGATCTCGTCGTGACCAACATTGGTGGCGATGATCATGGTACGACCCTTGTGCGTTTTCCCGATAGAAAGGGGCCTGGACGACTCTTCAACACGGTACCTATGGGGACAAGCGGCCCGGCAGATGAGGCTTTTAATACGCTGAATGGGCTGGATTGGGTCGCGAACGTCTCCGCCAACGCGATCCAGGTCTTCAAAACGGATGGCACTGTGGTGGCAACGGTGAAAAACGCGCTTTTTAATAAGCCCTGGGGCCAGGCCTTTAACGGCGGTTTACCGAATGCACAGGATGGTTCCGTTGCATCCTTTTTCACCAGTAACGTGGCAGATGCGACAATCGACCGCATTGATGTGATTCCAGGGCCGCACAACACCACGACCTTCCGCGCCTTTCAGATTGGCCAGTTGACCAGCGCGGGAAAGGAGACCAAGATCGGCTTGCTCTGGGTGCCATCCATCCGGGCGGCTGGTAAACTCCTCAAAGACGTGCTGCTGGCGCTTGATCCCGCGGCGAATCGTATCGCGGCATTTCCCGATAGCACCACGCTCAACACAACGGCTGTACGTGCAACCGATAAAGGCGTGACCGTTTTCCAGGGCCAGCCGCTGAACATGCCCGGCGGCCTGACCATCAATCCGCTTAATGGGGATGTGCTGGTAGTCAATTTGAATGATAACAATCTGGTGGAAGTGAACCTCGCGCGCGGGCGCTCGGTTGGGGTGCGCCAGCTCGATAATGCCCCCGTTGATCTACAAACCGGCAATGGTTCGGCTCTCTTTGGCGTCGTGGCCACCACTGATCGGCGGGGAAACCTGGTGGTCTATTTTACCGACGATAATACCAACACCTTGAACGTGTTAACCACGTCATAGCCAGTTGCCCGGCGTATGTTCTGGAAAAGCGACGGATATGCGTCACTAGTGCATATCCGTTTCTCTCGATCTTTTGCAAAAGATCGCTTTTATTTTTATTTACTTTTTATAGAAGAGTACGCTTTATAAGTACCTGCGCAATCATATTTTCCGCACTTACCACAGCAAGCGATGGCATAAATCATTGGCAACATGCATTATTTGGATGCATATATATAATAATAAAGAGAAGAAGAAATTCTTGTGCAAGATTCTCTTCTTCTGAGAGCATTCGCAAAATCAGATGAAAATGTTGAAAGGGAAAGATCTCATGAAGCAATTCTCACCGGAAGGTATATCAGGCATGGATTTTTGTCTGCGAGCTATGGCGCTGGATGAGCTTGATTCTACGCTAAGGGCGTATGACGAGCAAAAAGAGTATACCCCAGAAAAATTGACAGAATTCGGGGCGGCGTTTGGGCAGCGTTTTCAGATCAAACGTGAGCCAGAGGATATCAGGCGAGCAGTGTCCATTTTAGGGCGAGCACAGAGCCTCACGGAAAAATTTACCCCAGGCTGGCTGCATACCACCCATAATTTAAGCGCGGCGTTGATTAACATGTATGAGCAGACGCGCGACATAAAACATCTCAATCGTGCTATCGACTTACTTACGCAGCTGGCTGAACATATCCCGTCGGATGAGGGGAACCAGCCTGCTCATCTTATGAATCTCTGGTCAGCGTTGAATTTGCGCTTTGAGCAGACACAGAAAATGAAGGATTTAGACCGGCTCATTCGCGTGGGGAAGGAGATCATTGAATATACTACTAGCCGCTCTTCGATGCGTCTGCCTTACCTGCACAATCAACAGTTGATGTTGTTCAAGCGCTACACACTCACCAGGCGTCTAGACGATCAGAAGGCAGCAATTGATACTCTTTTTCTCCTCGTGAAAGAACTGCCTGCTGATAATGCGCAACGGGCTGAACATCTTGATTGGCTGGCGAAATCAGTCATTGTTTACTATTATCAGGTCAGAGACAGCATGCCAACAATGGGGCTAGAGGAAAAGAAAGCGGCAATGCACATGCTATCCCAGATTGTGACTGACCTGCCAGGGGATTCTCCTGACCTGAAGGAGTGCCTTGAACTGCTCACAAAGATGGTGGTCTCTGCTTGCAACCAGATGCGGAACCCCTCGGCCCTGATAGAACTGGCTGAGATTGGTGAGAAATTGCTCGCCAGAATTCCGTCGAACGCGGATTATCTCGCGGGGATTGTCAATATGACTGGCAGTGGTTATGTATTGCGCTACACAAAATCCAGTGATCCGGCCCATCTAGAGCAGGCTATTCAACATCTGGAGAACGGAATCGCTCGCTGTGCGCCTAATCCTTTTTACCTTCGCCAGTGCCATTTTAATCTGGGAAATGCGTACAAAATCCGCTATAATGGGCACAAGGAGTTGGAAGACCTCAATCGTTCCGTGACCTCACTGGAGCAAGCACTTGCCTTGAGCGATTCCGACGCGAGTGCCAGGTCCGCCTATCTCTCAACCCTGGCCGATGTGCTGGAAACGCGCTTCGAGCGGACCGAAAGCCTGGCCGATCTGGAACGCATAAAAGAACTCCGCGCTTAGATGAAACAAGAGCACCCAGGGCGTACGCGAGCAGACGCCCCATTGGCGACAAGTGAAGGGGTCATCAAGGTCGATTTCACGCGAAAATCGTGCCTGACCACCCAACCGCGCCCATAGTACGGGCGCTCCCTTGCGTGCGCCCTGGATGCCGCCTCAATAATATGCTTCGCGCGCGCAGCATACTCTGCTGGTTCGTCGGGGCGCGGGGGAAAATGATTTACTATCGTGATCTCTCTATGGCTCTAATACGAACTCGGTGATGGCCTTAACGGCTGGTGACGCATTTTTCCCAAAGATCATTGTATAGTGATGACCCGCGTGCCGAACATAGCGGCAGTTCCCCAGCGCCTGGACGGTGGCCTGCGCTCCCTCGTAGGTCATAAGTGGTGGTGATCCTGGTGCACCAAAGCCTTCAGGTGCGTTGATCAAAATGGCAGGCTGTTTGGCAAGAGGCATGAGTTGCTCCCAGTTCGCGTTCAGACCCCCTTTCACTGCTTCAGTCATCGCATTGGGACGCGCATAGGAGCGAACAGACCCATCGGGCAGCGTTTCCACATCGGCGCGGTAATAGGCTTCGAGATCGGCATCCCAAAAGCCATCGGTGTAATACGGCGAGTTTTTAATCGCTTGCAGATAGATTTCCCACGACGGCACAGGCTTGCCCAGGCGCTCCATCGCGGGTTGGATCAGGTCAAGCGTATTGGGATGCATCACACCCGCGTCCATGATAACCATCTTTTTGACGCGCTCAGGGTATGTGGCCGCGATATACATCGTCAACAAGCCCCCAAATGAGTGTCCGCCGATGACTGCTTGCGGTAAATCCAGCGCGTCCAGCAGGCCAAGGATGTCCTGAGCGTGGGCTTCCATCGAATAGTCCGATTCGGGCTTGTCGCTCAAGCCGCGCCCGCGTAGATCTACCGCGATGATATGGAGACGCTCAGTCAGGCCAGCATGGACCAGCCCATCAAAAAAGTGAGCGTTGGCAGTCAGGCCATGCAGTAAAACCAGGATTTCGCCCTTTCCACTATGATCTATCACATGGAGGCGAATACCGTTGGTGTTGATATAACGATCCATCTCGTTCTCCTTCTCAATCTATTGCGCCTGGCCTTGCCAGAAGGTGTCGCGCATTACCCGTTTTAGCGTTTTTCCCGCGGCGTTGCGCGGGAAAGTCTCTTGAATTAGCACTGTGTTCACCCGCTGGTAGCGAGCTTCAACATGTTGGTTAATCCAGGTCAATAGTTCATCTGGGGCGATTTTTTCAGCCAGGAGAGCAAATGCTGGAGCATAGTGGATTTCTCTAAAAAGCATAAGCACCATGCGTGCTTCCGGTTTCGGTAGAACTCCCCTAACTGGTGGACGAACGTAAGGCCCCCTTTCGCAAGCGCAACAAGGGGCGTGGGCGTGCGGATACCGGCTTCTTGCTTGGAGAGATCTGTGTTCTTGGCCGTCCGCGCCGCTTTGGGACAACCCAAGCAGGTGGTGGGACGCGAAAGGTAAGCAATTCACGGACACTCCAGATATGATCAGTGAGTCCACTGGCCATAGCGGGCGTGAGGAGGACTTCTCCCCGGCGATCCTGGGCATGGGTTGCTCTTCGGCTCAACTCGTGATGCGGCCAGCAAAAGTTGTAGGTGCAGCCCACCAGCCACATGCCCGCTTCCAGTCGAGAGAGTTTGCGGGCGGCGTGTCGGCAGCGTCGGGTCAAACTCGCCAAGCGTTCGCGAAACGTGGCATTCAAGCGTTCGATAAACGCGGTATTCAACTGCTTGCCTCCAGAGGAAGCCGCCAGCAGGGCAATGGCCTCAAAAGCTCCTCCTTGGGTGAGACGTCGGATGACCTCGACGACGCGCTTTTTCGCCGTCTTTTTGATCACTGTCCCAATCACGATCTCTGGCCAGGCTTGCAGTCGGCTGCGTCCTCGACCCGCCACCCCTTTGACCTTTTCGCGAAAGGCTCGCCGAATACTGCCCGGATACGCCGCCCAACCGTCGGTGAGGACCAGGACTGCGACGAGCGGCTGACAACACGCTTTGACCATCTGGAGCAGCGTATCAGCCAGCTTCCGATCCCGACGCAGGCTGAGCACTCCTCCCAACCACAGGCGCGTCGAGACCATCATCGCCAAGCCGATCCACGGGATCATCTTCCATCCTTTGCCGCGAATCTCATCCGCTTGCACGTGTTGGAGATCCAGCTTGCCTGCCATGACCTGATCCTCATGGACCTTTTGACAATGCGCACCCGCCCGCTCTTGCCACCGAGCCACCGTTCGTTCATCCACACCTAGCGCATGGACAATCGCCTGGACGGGGCATCCATACGCCAACAATGTGACCACAGTCACGATCAGTTCTTCGGGTTTGCGCAGCCCTACAAACATCGTTCCCTGGCGCGCACAGAACGTTTGGCCGCAGGTTTTACATTTGTAGCGCTCGCGCTTCTTCCCATGACTCACGAGATTTCCTGCTCCGATCTTTCCTCTTGCGCAACAGTCCAAATTGGAGCAAAATAGCTGCAATGCATCGTTTTGTGCTTCTGTTTTCTTCATACATCACAGAAGACAGATCGATGCTCTTTTTTACAAACTCATCAGTACCTCCGTCCACCGCTTAGGGGAGTCCTACCAAAACTACTCCACCAACTCATAACACGCGAGCGCTTCGCGCGAACAAAATAATCACCCAACAAGGCACTTCCAGCAGGCACATACCCTGCTTCACCAATACCCAGGAGCATGCGTGAGAGAAATAGTGTCGCAAAGTTGCTTGCGAAGGCCGTCAGAAATGTAATTGCGCTCCAAACAGCCACTGAAGACGCGACCACTCGCGTGCGCTTTGTGCGATCAGCCCATATCCCAAGAGGCAAGGTTGTGAGAGTATATACCACCGCGTATGCTGAGGCAATATATCCAATACTATCAATGGAAAAGCCAAATTCTTTTGCAATCACATTCGCTGCTCCTGAGAAGAGATAGCGATCTAAGAGGCTCAGGAAACTAATACCTGAGAGAACCCAGAACACGTAACGAGCAGACGTAGTGGATTGAGGCTGAGACGCTGCAGCCGGATTTGTAGTTGGAGAGATAAGTTTCTTCATGAATACTCCTCAATATGTTAGCTTTTTCTCGACACCTTCTTTGGGAAAGAGACGAAAATCAGCGCAGACCACTCTGTGTTCTGACAAAACCACCTGATCACCGTCCCACTTCTATAACAATGTTCTTCATGTATAGTGGGGTGATGGATTGACTTCGTCTCCTTTATGTGCATGAGAATAAATCGATATTCATGCATATAAAGTTTCTCAAAGAGATCTGCTTATGGAAATAGCGAACTCTTTGAGATCATAATAGCACCTTAGAATTTGCTCTACCCTATTATAAAATAGGTTCTTCATTATGCAAAGGTTATAATCCTTTGAACTAGTACTTTTAGATTTTTTTAGCAGCCTGGTGGATACCGTATAAAAAAAGGGGGATGAGGGAATCTTGTTTTCAGCACAAACTATACTAGAAAACAAGGTGAATCTCATATTTGAATAGATATGCAGTGCATAAACTATTAGAGAAAAGATTTATTTGTGCAGCGAGCAAGAAAATGTAGCGATCATTCATGAATGATCGTTACATCCACATAGAAGGTAAGGGTTGAAAAGGCTCTTCCACTCGCGCAAAGGTAGTTGCCATCTCGTGCCGACCTTGCCTGACCAGGCGCTTTCTGACCATCTGGGTCTGCAATTTTAAGGCGTCTCCCCACGTATACATGCTATACATAGGAAGTCGATCAACATCGTGGCTAGGAGTAGTAACTAGTTCTTCAGGTTTCCATAGAGGCCGCGCGCTTTGCGCTATTTTCTCATGCGTACTATCCGATTTTTAGCACCTTCTGCTACTATTGCAAGTGGAGTAACATCCATTTTCCCATTCCGTGCTTCAGTGCGGATATAGCTTAGAGGACTAGATGTGCCACAAACAATACATGAAGCACCCTTCTTGCTCACTGTGCCATCTTGCGGTTTGCCTTTGCCTGTTTTGACGGTAAAGCTGATGGTGGGTGGTGTGGTGGTCTGATCGATGGAGGGTTCAGCCCAGGTTTCTTTGCCAGCCTTTTTCGAGAGCCACCATTTACTGGTCAGAGGCATCTGCGCGCTACAGGCTGGATTTGGGCAGGTGACGGTACGCACCCAGAGCCAGGCAATGACCGTGGCCTCGTTGCCATCAGAAAGTTTTGCTTTGGGGTAGAGATGGCCGATACGTTTCTCGGCTTCGTCACGCATCCATTTGCCGTAGTAGCGGATATCCTCGGCCAGGCCATGCGAGCCTTTCCAGTCGTTGGCCTGCTTGCCCATCAGATGGTCATTGCTGGCGGGATTGACTGGGGGCCGATTGGCGAATCTCGGTGGGATTTCGATCATGGCCTTATTGAGCAGCCCAGCTACCGGGTTGAGGTCGCTGGCGTGTGCCTCCAGGCCCAGACGTTGCGCCTCTAGAGGGATGGAGCTACCACCCGCGAAGGGATCGAGGAAGGCGGGTAGCTGGTCGCCAGCCGATTTTTTGATCTCTGCTCGCGCCCGCTTCAGAACGTCCTCGTTATTGGAGTTTTCCCACTTCACCAACTCTTCCATGAGTTGAAAGAGACGTGTACGCTCGGCATTTTGCTCTTCTTCCGTCGGATAGAGTTCAGGATGCGCGGAAGAATCATCAACCAGAGAGGCAAAGAGAACCGCCCGGCTGCTGGCCAGGGGCTTGCGCGACCACCAGAGATGCAGGGTAGAGGGATGGCCGTGGCGAATGGATTTTTCTCGCACCGAGGCCTCGCTAATCGCATTTAGCGGCAAGGCAACTTCTATGAGTTTGCGGTGGTGGTTTACTGCATCCTGCATGCTGCTTACTCCCATCAATATATTGAAAAGCAGGGAGCAATTCGCATGTATGCACTTGTATCAGCACGTTTCCTGACAATCCAATATATGCCTTATGAATTTACGTATATAAGTGCTTATAAGATATAATAGTAAGGGCTTGCAGTTAAAAACAGATGCTAGCAGTGGTGGAGAATTGATGCCATTTACACGCCAGCGTGTAAATGGCAAAACCAGACATTATTTCTAATTATACCATCTCAATTGAGAGCAACTTGCATACCCTTCTAGAACAAACTGTGCAGATCATAATTCACGCTGGTTGCGCCGAAATCGGGTTCGCGGGTGAAGGGGCGGCGCACGTAGCGCAGGGCTATGGCCTGCTGTTGTACAAGATCGACCTGCACCAGGGCCAGGATAAAATGGGCGGGCTGGTTGAAGGCCGTTAAGATTTCATTTTTGGTGATAGTCACAGTAGTGGCAGCCATCTGCCGACCTTTGACTTCGATGAAGCGCAGGCTGCCAGTGGTGCCGTCGCGGGACTCGATATCGTAGCCGCATTTGAGAGCGCTGACATCGCAGGGCTGGTGGCCCAGAAGCTGCTCGGCGCGCATGACGGCCTCCATCGCCAGCCGCTCGACCAGCGCGGTCTCGCGGGCGAAGAGGGCGGGATCATAGCCCTCACGCGATCCCATGAGCGAGTCGAGTAGGCCTTGTGGGACGATTAGCGCGCCGCCGACCACCACTGGTGGTAGGGGCGAGAGCTGGCGTTACTGGCCCAGCTCGTCCAGGCGGTGCTTGAGGCGTGTAGCTAGCTCGTCGG
>CAXUEY010000090.1:0-25083 GCA_964250225.1 uncultured Ktedonobacteraceae bacterium
GCGCAAAAAGAACAACCAATAAAGGGAATACCAGGTTTCATCAGCACGCCCTATCAGCCTAGCAGGCCCGCTAAAACCACTCTTCTCCCTTGAAAGCCGGAACATGGATTCTTGTCAGCATAGCTCATCCTTCCCACTTTTCTAACCTCAGCATTCCCACTCTTTGAGAGATCCAGATCTGCCACTTGTCAGCGCTTCTGCTCCGCCTGGTTGACGCTCGCAGCCCTACGCGATCTCTACACAATCACCGTCTCCCCTTCAGCCCCCCTATAACCCCCCTGGCCAGCGTTCTGAATTCATTTTCAGTGCGCACAAATTCGTGAGTGACGGATCTGAAACAATGCCTTTATGTCCACGCGCAAGCGGCGCGAGCAAAAAGTATCGTACTAAAATTCGACACACCTTTTCTCACAGAAGAACCTCAGCATTCCCATTTTTCAGTTTGCCTTGATCTGACCTGAAAAGTAATTTTTATCTGAGAGTACCACGCTTTTTCAGTTCTCAGGATTAGCCCCTAGACTGGCTTGACACGATTTCATCACCTAAAAACCATACGACCCGATTCCGCGCTGAAGTTCTATTCAGAACGCTCCCTCTCTCCCTCTGAACTCCAGTTCAGACACCCGGACAGTTCAGAACCATCCCGGACGCGCATTTCATCATGATGCAATAAACACGGTTAAACAGTCTCACGGCTCTACGGTGAGACCTTACATTGCGAGGTATAAAATAGCAGCGCCTGGCCGAACCGACCAGGCGCGAGAGATCTGCCAACATTTCAGCGGCATTACTGTTTCACCGTTTTACGGTGCTTATTGTTCGACGCCTCCGACCAGGCATCAGCAATAAGCAGATCATTCTCGACGGCAAAAGAAATGTGCTTCTGCTCATCGTCGGCGAGTTCTCCAACCGCAGCCTCTCCTGCTTCCCTCAGCTCCTGTGTGGGAACATAGACCCAGATCCAGTGATAACGCCGCTGATAGTCGCTCGTCCAGTTATAGACCAGCGCAGTAAACTTCTTCTCCCACTCCGCAGGCTTGAGTTCGCTAATCTGGACCTCCACCGCTGTACGAATGCCATTCGGAAAAATCAGAGCATCAGGAATTGCCCCAGAGCTTTCACCACGTTTCAGCTCCAGCTCCGCGCGCAGAATGCGCTCACTCCGCCAGTTATGGTCCTGCTGAACATCCATCCAGAGCCGAACCTGGTTGACCGCAAAAATGTGGTTCAAGCGTTTCGGCGACGGTGATTTCGCCAGGAACACGCCATCCCTGTCTACAAGCTGAAGCCCTTTTTTTGTCACATAGGCCCAGCCGGGACCGGCAGCCAACACGCGCCGGTAGACGATCCAACCAGCACGAACCCAGCGCGCGATCTGCTCGCGAGTGACAGACTCAGAAACCAGCGCTCCTCGTGGGGGATGAGCCGGATCTGGATAGCGCGAGAGCAAACGTCGGATCTGATCACTACGAGCTGCATACATCTCTGCGATCCAGAGGATGCAAGCAATATCGCGTGGTGTAGCGCGGATCTCTCCTTTATCTGATCGGACTTTGTTACGTCTTCTTTTCTTCGGGGGATACTTTGGGTTGATCATTTTCGTTCTATCCTCTGGAATGCTTTCAGTCTAGGCATACGAATGAGTCAGAACAAACTACAATGGCAATGGGTATTATCTTTTCTATTCTTATCTTGATCGGTTGAACTGGCAAGCCGTTTGAGCCTCAAATTGCGCTTAAAGGCCCGACAGCACTGCCGGGTATCTATCCCCCCGCTTGTCGTAGGTTTGAAGCTAGGTTTTAGACCGTTTGTAGATTGCTTTCCAACAAAAAAAGCCGATCCATCAGGACCGGCAGCCTGGACGGTTCTACAGTGGAGCGGTGAAACTGTAGAACCGTCCTCGATGAAAACGCACTGAACTATTCTTCAGCAGCAGTCACCACCTCCTCACTCTCCTCAGTTTCAGCGACTTCTTCAGTCTCCGGCGCAGCTCCCGCTGGCAGATCTGGCACCGTGATTCTGTCCGTAATCTTTGTGCTCTTGCGATTGTCGCCTGGATGGAGATTGTACTTCGCATGATGAGCCTTGATCTCTTCAGCCCGATCTCCATTCTCGATGTAATCTTTGGCAGCGCCAGGCCGACCCTCTACCAGCTCCACCACCGCAGCCGCATTGATAAACCACCGCTGCTCAGGAATCGATGCAGCGTCGTTATAGGCAATGGTTGCGTTGACACCACGACGAAAACGTTCAGCAGCCGCCTCTGGTGTCTTGGTCCTCTTCAGTTGTGTCAGCGAGAGCTTCGTATAATCCTTGCCCTCGTGCCTCTTGCCATACGCAGCCAGGAACTTGCGCTTCGAGATCAGCAGACTCTTCAGATAGCCGAAAGGCGTAAACGGCTTCTTATTCTCATCGACCTTACCCTCCGCATCTTCACCTGCCTGCTGGAGCAGATCCACCAGCGTCTCAACCGCGAGTTGCGGAGCATCGAGGCCCTCGCCATCGCCGTTCATCTCTACGCCGAGCTGGGAGTAATAAGGAGCCAACAGCGTGCCAATTTGCCGAAGGCGATAATAGTCATCGCAGAGCCGCGAGAGGGTATCATTCCCGATCCGCGCGCCGATCTCCGCGCCAATCTGGTCGATTCGTTCTTTCGTGTCCTCCTTTGGTTTGATTAAAGAGCTTCCTGTCTGACTGGCTTTTTTTACCCGTGGGGTGGCTACCATGCGCTTTGTTCCTTCCTCTGGGGTAGCCGCTGGCTTGAACGCATCAATCGGCTCGACACCTGGCAAAGTCAGCCAGTTCCCTTTCCGCCGTCCCTCCGTTCGCGCCACCGCGCTATCTCCAATGTCATAATCCGTATAGGCAACTGAGGTCTGCACGTTGAGCTGGTCCTCGCCATTCTCATCCTCCCAATAATGGCCCAAAACTGTTGGAAAGAACGCTAACTCGTTCGTCTCGCGAGGGCAAAGGAAAAAGACCGCCAAGCGTGCATACACCTTACGCATCGTCTTTGAACTCAGGCCAGTGTCACCATAGATCGGAGGCACCAGCGCAGCGAAATGACGATTCGCCGCTTCAGACACGTCCCCTCCAAAGGTCTTACTGATCAGGTCTTCCTCCATCTTTCGACAATCCACGATCCGGCGCACGCGCGACCAGGCCGATAACACCTTACTCGCCTCACACAAGACAGGGATCTCATACGCTCGCAGACCTAACTTCTTATTCTTGAGATGACCCTTAAACGTGATGGAATACAAAGACTTTGGGTGAATCTCTCCAGACTGGAGGATCTCACCCAGGCGGCGACCCGTCAGCGCAGCCAGGCCAATAACCACCTCTGCCCATTGCTTGCTCGTAAGCAGCTCCGTTGCAACGGCAACAATCTGCTCAGGCTCCTCCAGGAATCGCATATGGTCCTCTCGCTTGCGCACCGAGGCCGCACTTGGCTTTTTAATCCGCCGCCACTCTTCCTGAGACCAGTTCATGTACTTCCGCGCAATGTGCTCGCGCTCGCCAGCATCATTGACATAGGAATTGGTCTCGGTCAGCGGGATCTCTCTCAGGCGAACACGCGTATCACTCATGGGCTCACCCAGCGAGGACGGAGCCGCATTCGCAAAACGCTCATGAAAGTACGCCATCTCCTGCTCACAAAGCCTCGCGATCTCCCCTTGCTCTGCCACCGTCAACTTCTCCAGCGCCGGAATAAACGTCTCCCAACGTTCCCGCAACCATGCTTTCGGCATTCAAGTCTCTCCTTTCAAACAGTGATACCGTGAAACTGTTCTACGGTCTTACTTAGATTATAACATTATCCATATTCGCAAGTCAAGAGAATAACCAGCATATTGTAGAACGTGAAAAGAACAGCAGCGCGGTTTCACTGTTAGACCGTCTTACCGTTTCATGGTACAATGGAGAGAAGAAGCGCAGTACTCGCGCATTCCATCATAATGAAATAACAGTAGAACGGTTCTACCGTGAAACCGTAGAGGAGAGAATGCAGTGCAACAAAGTCGAAAATCGGTCCAGGAGCGCCTACTAGCCATCCTTGCGATGATACGACTCATCGCGATCCTGAACTTCAAAGGAGGCGTGGGCAAAACCACGGTAGCCGTGAACCTCGCAGGCTACCTTGCCAGTCGAGGCTATAAAGTATGGCTGTTCGATCTGGATCTGCAAAGCAACGCGACCATCAACTTCCTTAGACCCTTACCAGCCCTCTCTATGGTCGATGTCTTCTATGATAAAATCCCGCTCAAGGAAGTAGCAAGCCTGATCAGGCCGAATCTCTGGCTGTTCCCATCCGGCCTCAAGATGGACGATGCAGGTGCATACGTGAAGTCTCAAGAGGGTGGAGAGAAAAAGCTCTATCGCAAGATCTGCGAGCTGCTCCTAGAGGGTGGACTTCCAGACGGCGAGGGCCAGGCCCAGCTCCCCGACTTCGTGATCTTCGACACGGCACACGCGAGCGGCGCGACAACATCAGCCTTCCGCGCGTCCAAAGAAGTAATCATCCCGATTGAGTACAAATTCTTCAGCTTCCAGGGCATTGTGAGCATGAAGCAAAGCCTCGGCGAGAAAATGGAGAATCTCGATCACGAGGTCGAGGTCAGCGCCATCATCCCCAACCAAGTCAACGACCGCCGCCGCAATACCGCTGAATACTACCGGAGCCTGCGCAAAGATGAGGATCTCAAAGAGACCATTTATCCAGCTCTGCATACAGATGTCTCGTTCGACGATGCGCAGCGCCACAAGCAAACCATTTTCGAGTTTGCCCCTCGCAGTAAAGGCGCACAGGAGATCGAGCGCGTCTTCAAGTATTTTCTCAAAGAATATAGCCTCGATCAGTATCTCCAGGATCTTGATAAAGAGGCTCTGGAAGAAGAACAAGCAGCAGTCATACAGGAGGGCTAACTATGAAACTCGGAAGAAGCAAAGCAGGCAGCAGCGACGACGTTCTCGAAGGGATCTCACAAATGTACCAGCCTGCACAGCAAGACAGTAACACAGTGAAACAGCCTTACAGTGAAACTGTCAATGAAGAAGAAGAGACACCAGCAGAAGACCAGGTGATAAAGACCTCCTTCTATCCGAAACCTGCGCAGCTCGACAAGCTAGACGACCTGGCAGCCGAGTACAATCGTCGCTACCGGCGCAAACGCCCCAGGATCAACCGCAATCATATTGTCCGGTTTCTCATTGACCTGGTAGATAGTGATATGTTAGATGAACTGAACCCAAAGTCTTAATTCCATCATGACGGAATGTATCACTGTCCCACAGTAGAACCGTCAAACGGTATTCCCAGGAATACAAAGCGCCTGGCCAGGGAGATCCCCAACCAGGCGCTCAACTTTCCCGGCTAAACTCTTTCTTCCCGCTCTTTCTTTTCCTGAAGGTAGCGTTGAAATGATGCGTCTCGCTCCGCACGACCTTCACCTTCACTCCACCGGATAGCCTCCTCAAGCGTTTGCAAATGCGCCTCAAGTTCCGCTCCCTCAGCTTCAGGAAACGTCACACGAACCACGGCAATTCGATCTGCCAGTGACATTCTTTTAAGCAAGCTCAGATCGCTCATTCAATACCTCCTTCTTGCTCCAGATCAGCGATACGCCTAGTATATCACGACTATGCGCCTGGTGAGGAAGATCCCCAGCCAAGCGCACAACTTTACAGGCAAAACAGGTAAAAGCGACTCACTTTTCAGCTTGACCAGACCAGTTTACCAGCGATGCTTCCGCTCATACTCGGTGGTATAACCCGCGCTATATCCATCTTCAAAGCTCTCGAAATCTGACACCAGACGGCAATACTCGCACTCACACCCAACCTCATGCCCTTCGATTGCCTCGTAGAGTTCACGAGCAGCCTGATCCTGGTCCTTATAATCCAACTCATCGCCATTCAGGTTCGCGCCGATCCCCAGCGCATACCCCGTCTGATAGTCATCCTCTTCGCTGTTACGTGATTTCCTGGACATTTCCTTTACCTCCCAGCGGCCAGCGTGCTACACTGGGACCGCCTCGAACGCGCAAGAACTGCGCCTGACCAACAGATTGCAGCTCGCGGCCAGGCGCGTGGCTTCAACACTCTCCGATTACAGCCCTAAAAGGTACTTCCAGCCTGGCTTCGCATTCTCAGCATCGTGATAGCTACCGACTGCATAGCCAAACTCACTCTCCGTTAAACGATCTTCCTGAAACGCCTCCCAGGCCGAATCCACATCCCGCTGCTGCTCATCCACATATCCACACAGGCCCAGCAGACCATGCCGCTCCGTATGGCTGCACTGGTGAAGCGAGACACCAGTACGACTCTCCAACTCATGCGAGAGATCCTGCAAGACGCTCCCCTCATTCGGTTCCTCTTCCTCCGTTGGCAGTGTCCAGGCGTCTGACTCGTTAATATCGCCGAAAAAGAAACTCCGTAAGCTCATCCTAGCCTCCTACGCGCGGGTAATATCAGCACTACTGTTTAAATGGTTGGTGGCAGGCGTCACAGACGGTTGTATAGGCATCTTCCTCCCACCCGAAGACTGCGCCAGCCTCGCCACTCTCGTTATCCTCATCTTCCTGGCCACGCCCCTCTGCATCCTCTGTGCAGAGCGCGGACCCGTCTGAGTACGTGAAGCCAACTGGCTCAAAATTGGAATAACGGTTCATGATTTACCTTCTTTCCTCCGCATCAGCGCGGATCTCTTCCTGTTCTTGCAAATTCATCGATATATCCCAGTCATGCTGACCAGGCCACTATTCACGCGCAAACCGCCGCGCCTGCTCTTCCAGGTAGCTCGGTACCGCTTCAAACTGATCCAGCGCATGCAGATAGACCAGGTGCTGCAACTCTTCTGGCAGAGAGTCAATCCGCTGACGCTCATACGCCTCCTCGATTGTCTCAGGCTCTTCCGTGATAGTCTCTTTACGATCTCGCTGCATCCGCTTACCCTCGCCTTCCGGCTCCTACTGCTCCTGGCACACACACCACGCCCGTCTCCAGAAGCGATACGAGCTTGATTCCAAAGATCTGCAACTTTCTTTGCGTATCAGCCAGCCTGCTCCGGAGTGGAGCCAGCAGATCATCCAGCCGACCCGCCTGGATCGCTGTCGTCACCCGCTGCTCTTGTTCCGCAACCGCCGCGTCCGTCGGATCGTCAGCCGACTCAAGGTAGCAGAGCAAGCGAGCATAGGACACACAGCGCGGCCAGGCCCGCAAGATTGGCAAGAGCAGAGCCAGCTCTTGATCGAAGAATGTGCAAGCCGCAACCAGACGCTTCTCGCGCCAGTCAATCAGCAGAGCCATTTCATGCAGCGGAGTTATGATCAACGTTTGATCTTCATGCAGAAGCACCTGGACACCGTTGCGAGCGCGAAGTGGGAAGTATTCTGTCTCAGCGTCCTGCTGGGGAGATGCTTTTCCTTCGTCGTTCTCTTCCGGCTCACTGCTCCGGCTCCAATGTAACCAGCTCATGTAAATTCTCCTGTATTTCCTGCAACCGCGATAAGCGGCGCATACCATCGTTTTCAAGAGCCTGGTCGATGACGACGATTGCCGCCACCCACCGACCAGACCCACACCCTAGAACCTTGAAGATCCCCGACTTTGCACACCGGCCAGGTGCGCGATGTTATCCAACTCAAAGTCGAACGCTTCTTCCACAACCACCACCGAGCGCTCGCCCAGGTGGTAGACCGCCTGCACCACGCCCGGCTCGATCAGCCCATCAGTGTAGAGGTCAATCGCGGCCTCGCCCAGCTCGCTTACGTCGTAATACCCAGTACATCCATGCTCTTTTCTGCTCATGCCCGCAATCTCCTTCCTTGCTGCAAGCGCCGTTTCGCGCCTGCCACAACTCGCCGCCGACGCCGGAAACCAGCACGATGCGTGTTCGCGTGGAGAATCCGGCACAGCCGCACATGTTCCAGACAGCCTAGAGCATGGCACTCACCACACTGCTCACAAATCTTGCCGCCACAGGACCGGCAGCGCCCCGTCGAAATCACCTGATTCATCGGCGTTTTCCCTTCCCACCACCGCGCTGCTCCCAATAAACAGGAGCTTCTTCCTCCTCCACCTGACCTGCTTCCCACCAGCGCATAGAAGTCAATTGCTGCTCTTGCTCACCTTCACCCCCGCTAGAGCGCGCCTCCCACCAATCGTCGGCATAGGTTTTTCCTTCGCGAATTTCGCGCAGAATCCAGTCAAATTGCCCCACAACGAACTCCTTTTTCAGAACGCTCAACCGCTTGACCAGTCATAAGCAATTCCTGTTCAAGTGCCTGGAGCAATTGATGAAGCGCACAACCAGCAGCGTGCGCCGCTGTCGTCGCACAACCACCCAGACCTACGTAGTCCAGCGACCAGCGATACCCGTCACTCCGCTCCTCGATCTCGATTCCAGCGGCACGGATCTCCGTCAGCAAGCTATCAGTGGTCGTAATCCGATACCCACGCCGCCGCTGGCTCACGCGATCCTGTGCCTCCAGCGCGCGATCCATCTTGAGGTGATGCGCCGGACACAAACAAACCAACTCAGGGTTAGGATCGTCAGGGCAGGCATTCGCGCTATGGGCTGCGTGCAGGTAGACAATGTACTTGCGCCCACTGTGCTTGCTCTTGCGAATCTCACCGTCGATGCGTGCGCAGCGCTGCCCATTCGGATGAATGAATTCACACTGCTTGTTTGCGCGCTCCAGACAAGACTCACGCAGCTCGCGCCACAAGCGACCTTCAGGATAAGCGGCTCGATGCTTCATGCGACCACCTCCAGGCGTGTTCGTCTGGCCTCACGCTGCTCTATCTGCATCGAAAGATGCTCGCCCACGAGCGCCTGGATCACATTTTCTAGCAGAGCATCATCTCCATGCTCAGCCTCAACGCATGCCAGCAACTCATCGACATCCAGGAGCCGCGCATCCACCGGCAACAGCCGCTGCAACTGTTGCAGCACACCAATCGTGTGCGCCAATCCCATCATTGCAGGATTGGTAGATCCCATCATGGTCTTTCCCTCCATCACGGAGGCATGGTATACTTGTCCCATAGCGCCTCCGCGCGAGATTGGAGCGTCGGTCCCTGTTCAGTCCGCCAAAACTATCGCAGTGACCAGGCGCTCTTGTCGTACCCCTACTTCTTCAGTTCGCCAGCCTCACTGACCAGCGATAGCCTGCCGGGGAATCGAACCACCGGGATCTCCTACGAGATCGCGCCCACCAGGCTCACCTCCACCTTATCCCTCCAACTCCCGAAACTTCCTCTGCGCCTCTCTGAAATCATCAAGAGCCACTTCCACAATCTCAGCATGAGAGGCACACAGCCCTGTCCTCACTACCCCTAGCTTTCCAGATTCACCTTCAATCAAAAGCACATCAGCATCAACGACACGATCCGCATTCATCTCACACTGCAAGCATCCCCACAACTCTCCCTCTGGCAGCGGATAGACGATTTTACGCGCCATGTAAACTGCTCCCCTTTCCGCTTAGTTCAACTGGTCAAACAAATCGGCGCTCGCCATAGCTTGCGAGAGGTCAAACTCGGCTGCGGGCTTCTCCGCATTCTCTAGGCCCTCATTTGACGAAGGAGCACGCCTCTTTACCGTAGCCGATGTCTTCCGGGACGCGCGCGTTTTCTCCTGAGAAACCTCTCCCTGCACTGCCCTGGTAGGAGCAGAAGGAGTATTCCAGTCAGAGGGAGGAGTCTTTCCTGCCCCTTTGCAGAAAAGAACCAGGTGAGCCTTGATCACATCAGCAAGAGAAAGCCCACCCTCTTCTGCATGAGCAACGAGCAACTGATGCAGAAGACTCCCTTTTAGCAGAGAAACCTCGACGTAAACGTACTTGTCCGTGTTCCGCATCGCGTTATCCCGCAACTTCCTCTGCGCTCTTCTCTTGTGGAGCTTGCTTCGCCAGGGTGTGCGCAGAGAGAGCAGCGTACCCCTGCACATTCGCGTACTCAGGCTCAGAAGGAACCTTGACATAGGGGAACCGCTCAATGATCGGGTCCTTAAAGTAGTACGCTCCTCCACCAACCAGCAGCGCGTGTTCAATATCCGGGTTAGAACTCCAGGCAGACTCAATGAAGCTCGCAATGTCATTGCCCACAGTCAGCAGAGCCTCACTGATCAGCCGCTGAAGATCGCGCGCGGGCACCGCTTTTTTACTCAGATCACGCGCCGTCGTATAGGGCTTTTTCGAGACATGTTCGCGAAACAGCAAACGACAGGTATTCGGCGCAAGCTCAACGCCAAACTCCTCTTTGAACTTGTTGTTAAAAAGGGTGATCGCGTGGCTGACTCCCCTGGTCTGAGCATTCCGCATAGCAGCGATAGGTTGCTGACTCCGAACACCATACAGGTCAGTCGTATACCCGCCAATATCGATGATTCCCTCGTCCTTGCCATCATTTTTACCATGAGCGATGAGCGCGCCCGCCGCCTCAGAAACCACGCGCACCGTTTTCACGATCATCGTTCGATCCGTGTTATTCAGCCGGAACGTGAAGGTGCCTTTCAGAGCGTCCTCAATCTTGGCCTTCATCTGCTCAGAGTAATACTTCACCGGCACGCCAGTCGTCACATGCAACGCATACGCCTGATCCAGAATGAGTTTGCCCGAAGAGATCATCAGGGCCTTCAAGCTCAGATTGTTGCGCCAGTAACGATCCATATCTCCCAGCGACGAGGAAACCGGCAGGCGGTCATCAAAGACCTTCTGACCGAAGTACTCATCAGTGACTTCACCCTTCTTCCCAACGTAGTACAGATGGAAGTGATCATCCTTAACATAGCTACGGGCATCTCCACCCATCGATCCAGCAATGCTTTCAACCATGCGCCAGGTCCCAGGAGTCCACACGCTCGGAATCATCATCTTCTGAACAGAGCGGCCCAGAAGAACCAACCCGCACGTCTCCGTATTCCCAAAGTCATGCCCAAACGCATAGGTTTTAATCTCATCGCGATTGCGTACTTTCATGAACAAAGCTTTTCTCTCTTTCTGTGTTGTCCTGGGATTTCCCAGAACAGTACCGGGAAATCACCGGGATTTCCTCGAACCCTTTACCCTCGTCCTGGAGTTTCCCAGGACAGTACCGGGAAATCTCAGGATAGTGCTTCTCCCTCATTCCCCTCTCAGGCCCGCCTCTGACGCAGACCCAGACTATCTAAAACAAAAATTGCGTGGTGATAATATGTGCCAATCCCTAACCCCTGACTGCTCAGCAGCTTTTTAACATCATGCTCCCCAGCGCGATACTGCGCCACCAGAACACTAGCCTGGATCTCAGAAAGCATCTTGTCGGTAGGCGACACTGGTATAAACTCGTTCTGAACGGGTTCAGAACCACGTTCCACGCTCTCCACAGGCTCACTCACTCGCTCGCCTGGAACGCTCTGTACGCGAGAGGAAAAACCCCCGAAAGAGCCATTTTTAGCCTCGACAACCCTAGAACCAGGGATCACCCGCAGATGTGGCTGACCATTTTCAACTTCAGCATCATCCGGCAGGAGGTAATCCGGCAGGAGGAACCCATCGGCCTCACCCAACATGTGATAAACAAAACCGTTGGAAGCCATCCCGGCACGCATAAGCACTGCGTCCGGCGCAACCTTGTTATTGCGGAAAAGATTCACTCCACTCCCCAAACGGATGTTGTGCTCAATCAACAGTTGCTGAAGATCTGCTTCCAGCCAATCCAGCAGAGCCGCGCCACTCTTCATATCTCCACCCAAGTACCAGGCTGACTCAAAGTTCTCTCGCATACCACTGTTAATCTTGAGATTTTGCACCTGGAAGTTCTGGCCCACGGCGATCACTTTGATACCCAGGCTACGCCCGACCACCAGGATCTCTCCAATCAACCGCCCCAGATCCTTATATTTGCCAATCAGGTAGACCAGCTCCTCCAGGACCAGGTAAAACGGCTTGTATGAGTGATTGCCCTGCGCATACATCGCCAGGCGTCTGCGCAGCTCCGCTCCGGCGAGCCACTGGATCAGGTGACAGATGTGATCTTCGCGCATGACCAGATGAGGCAAGGCCAGGCCACTCATATTAATTTCCCCCTGCTGCATGAGCGCCTGCGCAATCGGGCGATAGTCGTTCCCCTTCTCATCGATCAAACTGAACTTGATATCCGCGTGAACAACTTCCGCGCCCAGAGCCAGCAGTTGCGTCTCCAGGCCACGAATGAGGATGGTCTTCCCTCTCCCTGTGACTGCGTTCAGCGCCCCGTGGCAAAGATCATCAGTTACATCGCAACACAGATAACGCCCACGGTGATCGATACCTAAGAAGATCTGACCATCAGGCACCTCGTCAATAATATCCAGCAGGTCATACGCCCCTGGAACGACCAGGCGAGGCTCGCGCAGGAGCGCAGGCCCCTTCTGTTTCGGCGCGGCAATCTGCTTCGGAGTACCAGGCTCACGGAGCTGCTTCTGCTCTTTCGCCTCAGACACCTGACGTTGGCCAGCACGCGCCGCCAACTGGAGACGCTGCTGCTCCAGCAGAAGCGCAGAGCGCACAATCTCAGCACCGCGCACTGACCCATCCTCTCCAAAGCTCAACTTCACATTATCCCCTCGACGATCCGCATCGCGTATAATCTTCACCGCCTGCTTCTTTAAGGAAACATGCTCCTCCAGCAATTCCAGCTTCCCCTGCTTCGTGCGCAGATCTAACCAGGCGCAGTAGAGCCTCCAGGTCACTATCGCACCACAGATCAGTGCAACCACTAAAAAGGAACCAGCCATCCAGGGCTGAAGCTTACTCCAGGCACTTCCAGGATCAGCAGCTATCGCCTGGATAATCAGGAAGAACAGCAAACAAGGCAGACCAATCCACAACGCGAAGTAGCCGCTCATCTGCGAACGATACTCCCGCATATACTCTTGACGGAGACGATTGCGCCGCTGCTGTGGCGACTCACTCTCGATAAAAAACTCTTCTTGATCCATCAATCTTACCTACCCTTATGAAGAGACGACGCGCTCCGACTCACCGCCCAGGCGCGCAGCCAGTACAGAGCCATGATCGCTAAAGCACCCACCCAGAGCAGCAGTCCCAGGACCGCAAACGCAATACGCACCAGAGCATGAGCCAGGGAGACAACAACAATCACAACTAAAATGAGCGCGGCCAGCAGATCTAGCAATGCTTCTCCAAGAGACTGCAAATTCTGCTGTAACGCGCGCTCGATCTCCTGCTCAGTCGCAGGCAACGGCCTGGTGGTCATCATTCGTCAATCTCTCCTTTGCTCACCATCATGATTTCGTCATGATGAAATTGCTATTTTTATCTCAAAACGTGGTCATATCGACACTATCAGCCATCACTTCTAAGGGTACTTGGAAATGTTGGATTTGTCAATAGGAAATGTTGGATTAATTCATTATGTTGGGTTATTAGGATGGCTTGTAAAACTTCTTAGGATTGTGTAGAATGAAGGGAAATGTTGGAAAAGGAGATTTTATGCCGCGTCTACAACCAGCCCCAGGCTACATTACAGCAAAAACAGCTATAGAAATGCTGGGGATCAGCGATGGGATGCTCTCACAATACGTCAAACGAGGGTGGCTCAAGCGCTACGGTCCCCCCGAACGAGCCCATAAATTCTATAAACTCAGCGAAGTCGAAGCGATCATAGCATCTCGCCTTACTTTCGATGAATACCAAGAGAAGCTACCTGCATATTTCGAGCCAGCGACCCCAGAAGACATGCCAGCTATCATCGACATCGATGAGAGAACTTTCAACATCCGCGAGTGGAAAGAACCACAAGAAACATACCTCCACTGGATCGAGGAAATATATTCGCGCTGGATGAACAAGAATCCCGAAGCTTTCTTTGTACTGCGCAACACTGAAAGCAAAGTCGTCGGGTATGCCATATTCCCTGCCATCAAAAAGAACGTCATTGATCAATTTGTGCAAGAGCAGATCAAGATGGAAAACATCTCATCAGACGACATAGACCGTTTCGAGCCAGGCAAGCCACTCCACATCTACGTCATAGCTCTATGTGTTGACCCTACATATAGAACAAAAGAGGCAAAACGCAGCTACGGAAGAAGCCTCATTCGCGGCCTTATCAACTTCGTGCTCGATCTCGCTCGCAAGGGCGTTGAAATCGAAACCATCACAGCACGAAGCTACACAGCAGATGGCCGACAGCTATTACGCGAGATAGGCATGGCCCACCTGCGCTCACCAATCCCAGCTAAAGAACTCTACTCCATCCGAGTAGCTGATTCAGGATTTATGCCCCTAGCAAAGTACAGCGATCTACTAGAACAATGGAGACAAGAGCATCAAAAGGAGGAATAAATGAACATAGCGGTACACAGCGGATTAGGTAAAGAAATAACCGTATATCAGTCACACATCATCCCACGAAAGCAAGAGGTTATCTCAATCGATCAAATGTTGTTCAAAGTCACAGATGTAATCCATCAGGTGCAAAATGAGCAGCAAACCGCAGTAGAGCTGGAAGTAATGCCTGCAAACGAGGCAGCAAACAAGTATCTGGGAAGCCTGCTAAACCCGTCAGTAGCATAAGAGGCCCGTATATTCGGGCTACATGTGCCAGGAGAAGAACACAATGAGCTTGACAGCAATCACTTCAGATGCTACCCTCTCTAAAGCAGTCATTACAGCCAGAGAGGTCAGAGATTTGACGGAGAAGCGACCCAGGCGCGGAGGCGCAACAAAAAAGGCCCCGCCAGGATATTACACAGCCGCTGAGGCACGAGAAAAGCTAAGGCTAAAGCCATCCACTTTCAGCCTCTACGTCTCGCGCGGCAAAATCCAAAGGTACGTCCCGCCGTTGCGCAGCGAGGGATATTATCGCAAAGAGGAGATCGACCGGCTAGCCACGGAGATTGAAGCGTTCTGGGGACCGGCTGAGGATCAGTAAAAGCCGTCTCAAATTGGCCTGAAGAGCGGATTAATTAACCGTTGCCATTATGGCAACAATTCAACCGAAGGATGGCAGCGAGGATCTGCCAACCGTGTTCATTATGAACACGGTTGGCAGACGAAAGGATAGTTCGATGCAAGATAGCAAGGCACTCATACCGCAAACAGTAAAGGAAATCGAATTCTACGGCGATATACTCCAACTCGCCACAGTAGACGGAGTAGCCTATGTAGCCCTGCGCCCACTCACCGAATATTTAGGGATGGAATGGGGATCGCAGCGACTACGTACACTCCGCGACGATGTGCTGGCCACTGAGGTTCGCCAAATGCTCATGGCTGGAGCTGATGGGAAGCAGAGACAAATGTTTGCACTCCCACTTGAGTTCCTACCTGGTTGGCTCTTTGGCATCACTCCAAGCAAAGCACGCCCAGAACTTGCAGAAAAACTCACGCGTTACCGCCGCGAATGTTTCCGTGTGCTATGGCGCGCTTTCCAATCGATGATAAATGAATCCTCAGCTCCTACCGAAACAGGATCAGGAACACTGGTTCATGTACGCAATCTCGGTCTAGCTGTCGCCCAGCTCGCTGAACAACAAATGGAAATGCAAGAGCAGATCCACGCAGTAGACATCAAAGCCACCCTAACAGAGCAAGCTGTTCAAGATCTGGGGCAACGATTAGGGATAGTTGAGCAAGCAATCTCACCTAAAGAAACCATCAGCAACATGCAGGCCACCGAGATCTCCAACCGAGTCAAGGCGCTCGCGGAGGCCCTCACCAAACACGATCCCAGCAAGAACCACTATCAAAGCATCTTTGCTGAACTTTATAGGCGTTTCAGAGTCAGCAGCTACAAACTCATCAAACAGGGTCAGTATCAAGCAGTGTTGAAGTTCCTCGACGATTGGGGAAGTCAGCTCGGCGAGCCCAAACAAGAGAAGCTTTTCTAGCAAGAAGAGCATCGATCATGGCAAAACACAGGGAAAAATGATAGTCGTCAGAAATCCCCGGCAAAATTCCAGGGGATGTAGCACTTGCGAACAGATGTCCAGAGGACTACAATGGCTCTGAATACCATTAACCAAACGTCGGTCTCATTCGTCTTCACACTCTTAGGAAGACAAAAGAAAGAGACCCCGCCTGGCTCAAGTACCACCCAGAGCCTTGCAGGATCTCACTAGACAACTAAAAATTATCGACGCTCAATCGGCCCACGCCGCCAAGCTACACCGAGAGAGCTAACCACCATTAGCGTGCGTATGATTCGCGCGAATAAAGAGTCTTTATTGCACATCTTCATGGTCACGCTAAGGAGACCTTGCTATGATTATACCAGGGAAATTAACATCTGTCAGTCTCAGATTAACAAGTGTCAGTTTTCAGACGGAGAATAAACTCAACATTCCCGTGTTTTTCCGCATTTCTCCGTGTTTTCCCGCATTCTCCCGCCTTTTTCCGTGTCCAACCCGTCTCGCTCCTGTGTCCATATGCTACTCTTCTTGCCAAATACATGCGGAGGCAGATACAATGAAGAGCAATAAAACACGAAACCAAAGGTACTATCTCAGCTATGACAGAAGACGGCGAGACGCTGACCTGGCAACAACAGGCGGAAACCTACCAGACCGCGCTGGAGAGTGCGCTTGCGTACCAGCAGAAGCTAGAAGAGGAGATCAGTGGCCTGATCTGCTCACTTCAGCATACCGAGGGCGAATGGACCAACCTGGAGCGCGAACACGAAGCAATGCAGCGCCAGCACAACCAGGAAATCCACAACCTCGCTTGCTCACTTCGATCTATCCAGGAGCAACTGCACCATCTAGAGCGCGAACACGAGTCAGCTCTGCGCCAGCGCGATCAGGTGATCAGCGACCAGACAAAGGAGATCGCACACATCTCGCATATTCTCCAGATCCAGCAGTGTCTCCTCAGAGTTCGCCACCCAGAGGCAAAATAGCGCGAAAAGCTCAGCTTTCCTACAAGATTCCTAGTGAATTCCCACATCGTTCCTACATCTCCATGCTACAGTGCTTTCCAGATCTGGAGACACCGGCAGCAAAAGGGATTCACCAGACCAGCCCGACAGGCAGCGCAAGAGCGCCCTTCCTGGAATCCTTCCCGGTTTCCTACCCGGCTTTTCTGGTCCGATCCTGGTTCGTTTCCGATGAAGCCGCCCGCCAAAATGCTACGGTTGCCTCCAGCAGCAGCGCGAGACTCGCAGAGCGTGACCATCCACGCCTAGTCACCGTCTCCGCTCATGAGAAAGGAGGGATAGCAGCATGATCAAGGATCGAACGCCCACACCCAGCGGAGAAGAACCCTGGCCAGAGGACGAAAACAATCTAGCAAAAGAAGCACAGAGCGATAAAAACGGCTGGGCGAGCCACGCCCAGCACGTTAAAAGCGATAATACCGCTTATTCTCAAAATAACGAAGAAACAGCGAGCGAACTCGACGCGCTTGCTCGACAATTCTCCACACCCAAGGGACAGGAAACAGCAACCTGGCTCATCGAAGAACTCCACACCCTCAGCCACGAGAACACACGTCTCCGCGAACGCTACTCAAAGCTTCAAGATCGCTATCGTCAACAACAGCAGATCTACCAGGAAATCGAGCAGGACCGCAACTATTGGAAGAACCGCTACTACAGCGAACAACAACAGCGCCGCAACCTCTGGAGAACAAAACTCAAACCTCCAGAGAAAGCCACTCTGGAAGAATTTCAGCGTCAGATGGAGAGTCCCAGAACATATACCGATAAAGATGGCTCAAAACGCATGTGTTTCAAGACCGCAGGCATTAACACCGGCCTTGCAGATAAAACCATCAAGGCCAATTTCGAGCGGGTCCTGGATCAATGCCCCGATCTACTCTCCCTCGCACAAGCAGAGATCGACACCCGCGAGGAATACGATCCTGAGCAGAACCGCAAGATGCCACGGCTCTACATTAAAGCAGAAGGAAGCCTGGTGGAAGCCGCTATCAAATCCGAAATGAGCCAGCGGATTAAACAGGGAGGGAACAGACCCTCTTACTTCTGTCCCGCCTGCCTATCCCCCAGAGTAAGAGTGGAACGAAAGCTAGTCTGCGAGGACTGCCACCACGAAAGCAATCTGGAACCAGTTTATCCCAATGGGAACTTAAAAAACCAGAATAACGGCAAGAACGGATTGGCGAGCCACGCCCAGCCCGAATCTTCATCTTCTACCACAAATGCCCAAAACGCTGAAAAAAATTTGCCCTCAGAAAACGTACTTGACGATGTGGTTATAACCAAAATAACCAGTGACCCCCCCAAGAGCGCGGCGAAGTTGATACTCAATGGCGAAGAGGAGAATGAGGTTGCGCAGGCAGCACAATTGTTGCTGGAGATCGCTGGACCAGACCCAGCACCTATTGAGATGAGTCGGGAGGGAGAGAAGAAATATTATCCCGTTGAACCGCGCCGCCTGCTCAAATTGGCTGACCTAGTGGATCATCTCAGAGGCGGCAGAGCGCGTGGAGCATTGTGCTTGCATGGAGAGCTGACGCGGGCGCTGGTCTTTGATGGGGATAATGATGCCGACTGGCAGCGGCTGTATGATGGAGCCTTTCAGCTCGTCGAGGCCAGTTACGTTCCGCTGCTGGAGCAATCACCGGCAGGAGGGCATAAGCCAGGCGAGGTAGGAGGGCATCTTTGGTTGATCTTTGATACCCTGGTCAATGCAGCAGCAGCTCGCGAAGCGGTCCTTCAGATCGCGCCAGGGTTACGGGAGATTGGGGAATATTGGCCGAAGCTGGGAGGAGGTCGTGTGCGCCTGCCAGGCGGGAGATATGCACGTACTGGCTCGCACGCGCCGCGCCAGGTTGTTGCGTGGTGTCCCCTGGTCAACGTTGCGACAGGTGAGACGAGCCGTGATGGCCTCTCGTCTGCGCGTCTGCTGCTGGGGAGTTTGACCCCGGCGACGATTGTGCCAGAGATCAGCCCCGAGGCAGTGGTGGTGGAGCAGGAAAGCCCGGCCCGCGTTTCTCAGAAAAAGCCTCTTGCAGAGCCTGCGCAGGTAGGGCTCGCGCCAGCACCAGGGGCAAAGAATGCAGAGGCGTGGTTCAGGGAGCGCCCTCTTCCAGTTGTCGATGAGGCATGGCTAAAGAAGCATGGCCCATTGGAAAAGGCGACGTTCTGGTTCGCGGTTACGGAGGATCGTGCCGTAGCCTGGTTCAACGAGCATCACCCGCTTGAGTCGATCCGGCCTCGTGAGCGAAACGGCATGGCGTTATCGCCGAATGGTGATGAGCGCACAGCCTCGACAAGCTATCATGAAACGGCGCAGGGAGAACGATTCACTGATCATAGTGCGCATGGCCGCCGCGGCGATGGAACGAAGGATAGTGGGGATGCGCTGGAGCTAGCCAGCAAGGTCTGGAATGAATCGAAGGCATCTCTCCTC
The DNA here is from genome assembly GCA_964250225.1 of uncultured Ktedonobacteraceae bacterium. Lineage (GTDB taxonomy): Bacteria > Chloroflexota > Ktedonobacteria > Ktedonobacterales > Ktedonobacteraceae > Paraktedonobacter. Next base: position 19,364 of record CAXUEY010000090.1, read on the forward strand.
AAAGGGGCGGCGCGCGAGATTGTGGGGCAGGGCAGCGCCGAACTGGAAGCGGCAGCTCGCGCTGGTCGTATTCCTCTCCTGGAACTCATGGAACTTATGACACCGGCAGGATGGCGGCAATACGATAAGCTGGCAGGGAAGCGTACTGACGCCGCGCCGCTTCCTTCTGCGAGGCTTGTGCAGGAATGTGCAGAACCAGAGCCGCGTGCGACCGTTGCGCCAGTCCCGGTGAAGCCGTCGGATAGAGTTGATCAGATCAAGGCGTGGGGCAAAGCGTATGGTTGGCCAGCGTTTGAGATTGGTGGGCAGCGGATTATTGCGCCAGGGCAGAGTAACTGGCTCAGCATCCTGATGCTGGCTGGGCATCGCGAGGAGCAGGCCCGTATCTATGCGGAGATCCAGCGTCTTGAAGCAGAGCCAGCAATTTCTGAACCAGTAGCACCGCCGCCGGTTCATCCGGCACTGAGCAATCCTGTGGTCCTTATGGCTGCGAAACTGTTTAATGCCACTGTGGAGATCGTCGCCCCGGATCAGGGGCAAAGTTGAGAGGAAAGAAGATGAGTAAGAAATCCAGGAAAGGGCGACTGCCTGCGATGAACCGGCAGGTCCATCAGGAAGTCTCGCCGGAGCTGGAAGAGTTGCGCCAGGTTGAGGCATCGTATCGCGGGAATTACATTCTGGTTCAGTGGTTTACGGTGAAGGCGAGTGAGCAACAGATTGAAAAATGGCTTGCTCACTTTTCTGAGGAAAGCCGGGAAGGGTTACAGGACGAGGTTTCGCGTATTCGGCGCATGTTTCGGGCGCTCGTTGCCAATGAACGGGCGCTGGATCTGGTTTGTCGCTACCTTGTGCTTGCGGAGCAGGATGCAATGGGTGATCATACCTATGTTATTGAACACTATGAGGGTGAGAAGCTCTTTATCGAGGTGTTGGGAGATGTTGCTGATTGCTTTGCACCAGAGGATAAGGAATGGCTGCTTTCGCTGCTGAAGCAGGAGGATCGAAGGTCTGAGCTTGATCTTGTGATTGTAGTGGATGGACTCCGAGAGGCATTTAAGCTGACGCCGAGTGGTTTTCATGCTCAGGAAGATACGATTTTTCCGCCAGGGAACGCGTCTCTGGTTCTGGAGAGTGAGGGTGAGTGAGCCTTCAAATTGTAGATTGATTTGAGATGGCTGGGGCAGCCGGTTCTAATGCCCCTGGAAAGACAAGGAGATCCCGATGAAGTGTAAGATTTTCACGGCGTCTAATCGCCAGGCGCTGGAGGACCAGGTGAACCAGTGGCTTGAAAGCAATCCAGTGACCCCGGATAGTATGCGCTTTGAGTATGGCGCGGTCTGCCTGGAAGACCTTGTAGAGCCAGAGTCCAGGATCGAGCATACGCTGGTTCTGTTCTACGTTCCGATGATGTCCATTCGCTAGTTAAGCAATCGATTAGCCAGGGAGCATAGACAGGCGTTTGGTTGGAGATCTCCAGCCAGGCGCTTTTTTTATGCGCAATTTGAAGATTTCCTCTTAAAATATTCTCAGTGATTCTCAGAACAACCTTATATTCCAACCAGCCTGTAGAGCCATTTGAGAGCAATGTGTGACGGACGCATGAATGGTATCTGGTTTCGCGAAATGTGCGGCATATCCGCCGGGTTTTTTGCTTACTGTAACACAGTTTCACAGTTAGACGGTAAAACTGTTGACAATTCCATCATGATCGAATATACTTGTTGCAACTGGTTAATTCCGTCATGACGAAATAAAGGAGGGAGATAGACATGGATATTGTCCTGAGCGCGGAACAAAAGGCTTTGCTCAAAATAATGGAAGAGACGAAACAACATCTCTTCGTTACTGGTCGTGCTGGCGCTGGGAAGAGCGTTCTACTGAGGCATTTTCGAGAACAGACTGCGAAAAGAGTGGTCGTCGCGGCTCCAACGGGGATCGCCGCCTTGAACGTCCAGGGGCAAACGCTTCATTCCCTTTTTAAGCTTGCTCCGAAACTGCATCGCTCCGGTGATCTTGCTCCCAATTCTCGCGTGTGTTCGCTTTTGAAGCGCATTGACACGCTCGTTATCGACGAGATTTCGATGGTGCGCGCTGACCTTCTCGATGCCGTCGATGAGCGATTCCGTGAGGCATTCAACAACGAAAGGCCGTTTGGAGGTGTGCAGGTTATTATGTTTGGGGATGTTTACCAGCTCCCGCCAGTCGTCGAGGAAGGACTGGTGCCGTATTTCGAGGCCGTTCACCAGGGGCATTTCTTCTTTAATGCCCTTGTGTGGCAGAAAGCAGAGTTTAAGGTCTATGAGTTAAGCCAGGTCTTTCGCCAGCGCGATCCGGTCTTCAAGGATGTGTTAAACGCTGTGAGAGATGGGTCGGTGGTAGACTCGCAGATCGCGCAGCTCAATGCCCGTTCTGGCATTGCTATTCCGCCGGAGGGAACCATCACACTCGCTCCCACAAATTCCCTGGTGACGAACATCAACCAGGAGCGCCTCGCTTTGCTGCCAGGGGAAGTACGCGAGTACCAGGCAACCATCAGCGGAGAGATGAAGCGATCCACCTTCCCAACAGAGGAGCGCCTACAGCTCAAAAAGGGTGCTCAGGTGGTCATGCTAAAGAATGACAAGGATAGCCGATGGGTGAACGGCTCCGTTGGCATTGTCGAGGATCTCTTAGACGACAAGATCAATGTTCGCGTTGGTGGGATCGTCTATGCGCTGGAGCGCGAGACCTGGGAAGAGATCGTCTACTCCTATGACCAGGATACGCAGAAAGTTGAAGCGAAGCCTGCCAGTTCCTTTACACAGTACCCTATCCGGCTCGCGTGGGCCTTGACCATCCATAAGAGCCAGGGGCAGACCTATGACCAGATTGCCCTCGATTTAACCACGGCGACATTCGCCGCCGGGCAACTGTACGTTGCATTGTCGAGGGCGACGAGCCTGGAAGGTCTCTATCTCAAGGTGCCTGTCAAGCGCGAGTATGTCATGATCGAGCCAAAGGTGACAGAGTTCATGGGGAGGCGTGAAGCCATCGCCATTGTAGAGGAGTCTGAGGAGGCGGTCGAAGAGGCTCAAGCCGTAGCGGAAGCCATCACCATCGTCGAAGAGGCCCAAACAGTTGCAGAAGAAGCTCATGAGGAAGCCAGCGCCTTGTTAGCCATTGCGGTTATTGACCAGGCATCGGAGCCGACAGCCGTTGCCCTGCTCGATGATGCACCTGGCAGCCAGGTTGTTGTGACCTCGGAAGTCTGGGAGAGTGATACGGTAGCACCGTTAGGCAGTGAAGCGGTTGAACCGTTGCACAGTGAGACGATGATAGTAGCGGAGGCGCTGGAGGCGCAGCCAGTCCTGGAGACAGTGATCGATCTGGAAGCGCAGCCGGTCCCGCTGGCCGAGGGCAGGATTGCGCGCATTGCTGCTATCGAGATCCTCTGTCCTGCCTGTGGTGGTCTGTGTGCCGATCCAGGTACAGGCTCAGTGACAATCACGCATGATCTGGTGGGGCATACGATTATCTGCTCCAGATGCAGGCAGGCGTGTATCGTTCCCTTGAATGCGTTCAGCCTAGAGGGCATTGTGGTTGCCCGTGAGAAACCAGAACAGAAAGTCTCGAACACGAAAGTAGAGAAGGTGGGTAGAACCAGGAAAGAGCGCAAATCGAACGCAGGCGCGAAGACGAAAGGCAAAGAACCGCGCCAGCCTCTCCAGCTCTCGCTGGACATGCGGGTGATCCGCGCGCTGAAAGCCTGGGGTGTGAATGCTTCTGCTCTCTTCGCGGAACTGCTCAATCAGTATGAGCCGTTTCTGGAATGGTACGCCTCGGTGACTGATGACGCGCAGCCGGAAGATGAAGAGGAGGACGAGGGCGACGAATAGCGTCATGATGGAATTGCGTCTGGTTGGAGATCGCGCCAGCCAGGCGCACTTTTTTACGGTGAAAATGGAAAGTGTGGGCGAAAAATGAAAAGTAGCAGTTTTTGATGATAGTCATAAATCCCTATGGGAAGCCGCTTGACCGGATTATGCCTGGAGCAAATGATGCAATCACGATTTGGCGCGCAACCTCTCTATAAACTGAGCATTGCCGCTTTCTCCCGTCTTTCACCGTCTTTTTCCGTGTTTTGCCTGTGGGCCTCGGCGGCGCGGTACTGTGGCCTGCAATGCGCTGTCAGTGGTATGGTGGAGAGAGAGAGGTGTCTATGATCGAGATTATCAACGAAACGCGATCCAGCATTCTTATCCCTATAGATAAACTGATACATTTGCGCGAGGCTGGTATTCTCAATGCAGAGATGGCAGAGCGCGAGTTGAAGCTGGAACGGATTGAATCTCTCAAAGCAAGAGATCCGGAGGAGTGGCCGCTGATCCTTATCACCAGGACCAGCATCGGGTATCTGGTGATTGATGGGTATCATCGTATCCGCGCAGCGCTGGAACTGCGCATGAAGAAGATCCGGGCAGAGGTCAGGCCGTTTGCCAATGTGGAGGAGATGGTAGAGGCGGCCTGGATCGCGAACCGTGACCACGGCGAGCCTCTCTCAGCGGAGAGCCGGAGTGCATATGCCTGGTGGCTGCACCTGACCTATCCGCTGATGGAGCAGATTGAGATTGCGAAGCGGGCGCGGATAAGCCAGCCGACTGTGAGCAAGGTACTGAAGCGCCAGTATGAGAAGATACAGGCCCACGAAGCGCGGCATATGCTGCTGTCTATGGAGGATCTTGAGGGTCTCCAGAAAGCCGCGCTTCGTCAGAAGTGCAATCGTGTCATCGGCGCGGCCTGGTCATTCTATAATGACCTGCGCGATCTCCCGGATGAGGAACAACAGGAGCTGCTGGATATCACACTCACAGAGGCAGATCGGGCGATGCTGGTTGCGCTGCTGGAGGTTCTGAAAAGACTCTCCTGGTAATCAAGGCTCGCGAAGCAAGCGGCGCGGTTTTTTCTCTGCATCAATCCATGTAGGACCAGGTGTGAGCGCGGTAAGCTCCAGGATGATGCTGGTGCAGTGGTCGATCTGTGCCTGGAGGATGGCAGCCTCGGCAGCGTGATAGCGGGCCAGAGTAGGGTTATTACGCTCTGCATCTCTATCGGCGAGGCGTTCAGCGAGTTTCTGCTGGCAGCGTTGGCGTATTGCCTCATTGATGGCAACGGTAGAGTGAACGTACCTCGGCCACGCTTCCGGGTTGTCTGGATACATGCGCTCAATCGTGCGCTGTGCCTTGTTCTTCCTCATGCCCTAATCCTTCCATAAGATCCTCTCTATTCAGTATATTTCATCTTGCAAATCTGTGGTTCTGCCTGACCGGGGAATCTTCACACACATAAATGTATGAGTGACGGATCTGAAAAAATGGCTAATACCAACGGGTATGCGCCCACAGACGATCAGCCCCTATCAAAATTCGGCACGCCTTTTCTCACGGCTCTCCCGGAGGCGCGGGCGCTGCGGTGATCCTGAAAGGGACCGGGAAGCGACCAGAAACAAACCAGAAAAGGGCCGGGAAGGTGGCAGGCGAGGAGAGCAGCGCCTGGTCGCTGTAAGAAGAGAGGTGCGGAAAATGGGCGAGGTGCAAACGTCTCGCGGCGCTTGTGGGTGGGTCTGAGCCATGTTGCAGGAAGTCGTCACTCAGGAGTTTGGGTGTCACCGTTGCGCCTGGTGGCCGGGGAGTGCAGGAGGTCAGGCGGCAGAACTTTCGGTAAAGGGATCGCGCAGGGTTGCG
>CAXUEY010000091.1:0-24958 GCA_964250225.1 uncultured Ktedonobacteraceae bacterium
ATCGGGATGCGCTCAATGCGGTGAGTTGTTATGCCTTCTCTCAGGGCAAAACCAGCAATGTTACCAGACTGCACAGAGGGATGTATGCAGAGTTGCGTGCTCGGTATCACCTCCCCTCGCAACTGGCCTGTAGCGTGGAACGACAGGTTGCAGCGACTTACAAAGGACTCTGGACGAAGCTCAAGAAGAATGTGGAACATCGTCGGGTCAAGATGACCAAGAAACGCTTTCAAAGCCTGGACAAGCCTCCCAAGTACAGTTCTCCCACGGTGCAATACACCTATGAGCGCGATTACACCTTTCAGTGCGACAGCCGGGTCAGTCTTGGCACGCTCAATGGGCGCATCAGCATCCCCTAGGGCTATGATAAGCATATCGCACTCATTCGGCAGGGGGCCAGCATCGGGGATGCGAAACTGTGGTACGATAAAGCCAGGAAAACCTTCTATTTACTCGTCTCCTTAAAGATTGACGTACCTGACCCGACCTGTGAACAACTGAGCGAAGTAGTCGGTGTGGATGTCGGCATTCGCTATCTGGCTGTGACCTCTACTTCGACAGGCAAGGCAGGCTTTCATCCAGGGAAACGGGTACGGCATAAAGCTAACCATTACGCACGCTTACGCAAACGCTTGCAGCAAAAAGGCACTCGTGGCGCGAAACGATGTTTGAAGCGTATCGAGCAACGAGAGAGACGGTTGAAGGCGCAAGCAAACCACCAGATCAGCAAACAGATCATCACAGAGCACCCACATGCGCTTCTCGGACTAGAACAGTTAACCGACATCCGAGAGCGGACAAAGCGACGAAAACGCAAACGCAAGAAGAACGGCAAAGGCTTTGAGCCAGTCTCGGTCAAGGCACGCAAAGCCAACCGGGTGTATGCACAGTGGTCCTTTGCAGAGCTTCACGCGCTCGTCAGTTACAAAGCCACGCTTGCGGGATCGCTCGCCATCAAAGTGGATGCCGACTATACCTCAAAAGCCTGTCCTATGTGTGGGCATACCTCCGATAAGAACCGTCCCCACAAAGGGTTGCTCTTTGTCTGTCAAAACCCGAACTGTGGGTACATACTTCATGCTGATCTGGTTGGTGCCAGGAATATCACCATGCGAACGCTCGTGCTTCGACAGGATTGGAGCACGACGGGGCACTTGTCAATTGCCCCTGATACATCGGACAATGAAACCAAAGCTGCACGCCTGCGACGGTATGCAGAGCTGCGGTGGAGTCCAGATGCAAGCCTCCAGCTAAAGAGCGGAGGTTATTGACTGATACGTAACGCCTGCCCCAGCGCTGGTCGCAGCACCACACGCCCGATCAGCTCCAGAGCCAGCGCGCAGATACCCACCAGCACGAGTAGCGCGACACCTAGCGTCACCGGTAGCACAATCTGTGTGGGCAGCAGTTGTTGAATGGCGAACAACTGATTGGCGCTGCTGCTGGCTGTGTTGCTGGCCAGAACGCCGCTAAAGATCAGGTTAGGTACAACACTCCACGAGAGTAGCGCGCCAAAGAGACAACCCAGCAGCAAGGCCAGCACAAAGACCAGGCCTTGCTCCCAGGCCAGAATGCGCACCACCTGCCCTGGAGCCGCTCCCAACGCCCGCAGAATCGCGAAGCTGGTCAGGCGAGCGCGCACACTGAGCAGCGGCGTCAAAATATTGGCGACCAGGGCCAGCAGCAACGCCACGCTGGTACCCAGGCTGAGTATCCCCAACAGGTTGAGCGCCAGGGGATCGCCTGTCAGACCCGCGAGCACCGCGCGCCGGTCACTGAGGTTATCCAGGTGCTGGCGCGATGTGCTCAGAAGCGTACGCAGGCTGGCCAGCGTTGCCGGGTCCGAGTTGGTGCGCAACCAGAGCGTATTGAGCGGCACAGAGATCAAATTGTGTGCCTCGACCGCCTGCATGGTCGCAAAGTCCGCCAGGACACCACCGGAGGCGTTGTCATCCACGGTGGGAATATGCTCGATCTCCGCAACGGCCAGGTAGTGCGCGCTTGAGGTAAGGGAATTATTCTCGACAATGGAAAAGGTCGAGCCAACGCGCAGATGCATGCTATTCCAGGCGCTCGCGTCGACCAGCGCGGGCACGTCGCCCTGTTGCAAGCCGCGCTGCCGCCAGGATTGCAATTGTGCCAGCAGGTCAGGCAGCGCTTGCTGCGAGTCCTGAGCGTTCCAGTACACAGTGCGCGCATAGGTGGTCGTATCAACGGCGCGAATTTGCATAGCAAAGGTGGAGGTTGCAAACGCGCCCCCGCCCAGCGTCACCACACCGTTGCTCACATAACCGACCGTGACGGAGGTCACCCCGGCGATCTGGCGATATTGCGCCGTCTCCTGGGTGATGGGGAGAGGATTGACCTCAAGGGGCACGCTGCCATTGAAGTCGCTCCCAATCTGGTACGCGGCCAAATCCTGAGCACGTTGGGCTTGCGAGGCGAAGAAAACCAGTGAGAAGATGGCGAAAGCGGTGGCCAGACCCAGCAGAAGAGACATACGCAGCGGCTGACGCGGTGAACGAGCCATATGCGCCAGCGCCAGCATAGAACTGGCACTGCGCCCGCGCAGAGCAACCGTCGAGATCAAACGCAAAAGCATGGGAAAAAAGCGCAAAAAGGCGAGCACACCCGCCAGAAGAAGAAAAATCGGCGCGATCAAGCTCAGCGGTGACGCGACCAGCACCTGAGCTTTGGTATCGAGCAAGCTGGTTGTGCGCGCCAGGTAGAGCGAGAGCGCGTAACCGGTCAGCGCCACCACCAGACCCCAGATATCCAGCCGCAAGCGCTGCCAGAGCGGGCGCCGCGTTGAACGGGCCGTCTCGCGCCTGACCGAGACAATATCGAGACGCGCCGCGCGATAGAGGGAAAAGACCATCGTCAGTAAGGTCACTCCCACGGCAGCCAGCGCGTACCAGGTCACACTACCGAGTGCCCGCATGGGCGAACCGGTGATAGCATCTAACGCGTTCTGGCTAACCGGCGGCAGTAAGCGCGCGGCCACGGCGTAGACCAGAGCCAGGGCCAACGGCGGGCCAAGCAGTAGAGCTAGCAGACTGATCCCTAACCCCTGCGTTGTCAGCGACCCCAGCACCTGGCGTCCGCTCGCCCCCCGGCTGCGCAGCACCGCGATAGTCTCTGCTTGCCGATCTACCAGCAAGCCAGCCATGACGCTGACAAAAAACAGGATCAGGCAGGTAATTTGCAGGCCCAGAATAGCTGCCGGAACCTGCACAACTGCGAGCTGCCCCTGAAATTTCTCAAGAATGCTCGGATTGAACCTGGTATTGAAGAGATCACCGGAAGGCTCAACCTGCCCAATATAGGGAAAAGTCGTGGCGAGCGTATCAGAGGCCGTCAGCGCGTTGTCATCGGCCTGCATGCCTGCTAACTGGTGGGTCAGGGTATCCAGCTCAGCAAGATGCATCTTCATAGGGTCAAGGGCAGCATAAGAATAGAGCACAGGTGGGTCCGAAAAATAGACCTGGTCGCTCTGATCTACCAAATGACTTGAGGGCGACTGTTGCTGCAGGATATGCCGTTCTTGCAAGGCCACTGCATCAAAATAGCTCAACAGAACACGGGATGAGACCAATCCCAGCGCTGTTGGAGGGGTACCTACACCTCTGCCCTGGCTGGAACTGAGTTCAAAGTCATTCCCATGCCAGTAGGTCTGTGCATCCTTGACTTGAAAACGTCCAACTATCTGTAACGGAATATTCAAAAGATAAGGGAAGGGTTGGGTAGCAGGGCCGGTAAATGTGACAGTAGGTGAAACTGTTTGAACCACGGTTTGTATCACTAGCGTTGAGCCAACATGCACACTCAGCGCCTGCATGACCGAACTGGTCAGAGCTACCTCCATATGCTCGCTCCCCTCGTTGGGCACGCGTCCTTGCAGCAGTTTGAGGTGGGGAGCCGCATCAGGGATCGAGACCCCGTACAGGCTCGCGGGCAAACCAGCCAGGTTGTCGACAATGCTAAATTTGGGGGTTTGCATCTCCAGACGCACTGAACCCTGCAAATACGCGCCCAGCCGCTGTTGCAGCGGGGCAGTAATAATATCGCTAGCCTGCTGGACCCCTTGTGTGGAGAGTCCCGCCACAGGAGCGGTGATAGTAATTTGCGAACTCTCCGGGGTCGCGCTCACCGTCCCACGCAAGCCTGCCGTCAGCATAATGGCCGAGAAAAGCGGTATCGAGCAGACAAGCATAATGGCAGCAATAATCCCTACGCCAGTCACCAGCAACAGGAACCACTGTTGCCGCCAGCGCCAGGTCGCCAGGGTAGCAGTCGAGGTCAGAAAATGGATACCTCGTTGCCCCAGGCCTGGTGTTGCACGAGCCATAAATATGTACTCCTTCATCCATGTTTGCCAGATGCTCTCCGAGAAATGAAATATCCAGGCGCGCTGGGAAAGAAATGATGTTTTCAAGAATACGCATGTATCTGCAAAAAACTCACGTGGATACCAATATCTCCTACGTCAACAGCAGAAAAGATCTCGAAGGTTGAGAGAAATACGAATGATCCTCTTGACATCTTCGACTTCCCCGTTTATAATCTAACTAGTTAGTTAGATTATAAACCAGTTAATTAGAAAGGATATGAAAGAGATGTCTGAGCCGAAACGTGGGCGGGCACATGACGCGGAGGGTGCGCGGGAGGCTATTCTCAATGCGGCGGAAGAGGTGTTCGCAGAGCATGGCTTTGATGGTGCGCGCATCGCGGTGATCGCGGCGGTGGCTAAATACAACTCCAGCCTGATCTTCCAATACTTTGGGGACAAACTTGGCCTCTATACGGCGGTGCTTAAACGCAGTGATGAGGAGCTGAACGCTCTGCAAGCACGCATACTTGCACCATTGCTTGAGGATGAAACCATTCCTTTTGATGCCAGGCGCTTCAAGTTATTGCTCGAAACAACGGTGCGGACACTGTTTGACTACCTGGTAGAGCATCCACGCCTGATGCGCATGTTAATGTGGGAGCAAGCGGAGGGGTGGCAGATCTATGCGGAAATCCTTTCCCAATTTAATATGGAGGAAAATGAGCCGTTCGATAAGCTCTTACGCAAGGCACATAGCGCCGGACTGCTACGCTCAGATTTCATACCCCTCATACAACTCACACTCATACTGCAAATTTGCCTATCCTACCTGAGCTTTGTGCCTTTATACCAGATGCTTCCTCCCATCAGTGAGGACTTATCCTCTGCGACAGAACTCGCGCGGGCACGCGAGTACCTGGTGAATTTCATCGTGGCCGGTATGCTGACCAGCCCTGATGAAGCCCAATCGTAAAACAAATACTGATCGTTTCTATATAACGCGACGACTCAGGTACTGTGAGCTGCTTGCTGTACCGCGGGTCTCTCTTGTGCTGTGCTCAGCGTCCAACGCAACATAGCAGAAAACATTCGTGAAGTGCTTTTTTAGCTTATAGGCTAAAAATAGCTTGAAATATGTAAGGAGAAAAAACATGCGCCTTTCCTACAGATGGCAGGCCACGCTGGTGATCGCGCTCGGGCTCGTGATGGCGGTTCTTGATACGACGATTGTCAGCGTCGTGCTGCCCCAGATGGCAGCAGCCTTTCATACCGATTTCCAGACGATCACCTGGGTCGGCACCGGCTACTTCCTGGCAACGGCGGCGATCATTCCCATTGTTGGCTACCTCAGTGATCGCATCGGCACCAAAAATATGTTTCTGATCGCTTTAGCAGCTTTTACGCTGGGATCAGCGCTCTGTGCCATTGCCCCAAACGAGCGTTACTTAATCATCTTCCGCGTCCTTCAGGGGATTGGCGGCGGAGCACTGATACCTGTTTCGATGGCGACCATCTTTCGCCTCTTTAAACCCACTGAGCGCGCGGGTGCACTGGCCCTGTTGATGGTTCCCCTGCTGCTGGGACCAGCCTTCGGACCGACGCTGGGCGGCTACCTCGCGACGAACTTTAGCTGGAATGCAATTTTCACGATCAACCTGCCCATTGGCGTCATCGCCTTCATTCTAACCCTGCTCGTCCTGCAAGGGAAAAACGCCGAACGCGCGGCCAACGGTGAGCATAACGAACCAGTTGCGCGCCGCTTCGATCTGCCCGGTCTGCTGCTCTCTATGGCCGGCTTCACCGCCTTTGTCTACAGCATCACCGAAGCAGGCACACGAGGCTGGGGTGACACGGCGGTCATCTCCTTCCTGGTGGCTGGCGTCGTCCTGCTCATCGCCTTTATCATTGTCGAGCTACTCGTCAAAGACCCGGTGATGGATGTGCGCTTATTCCGCAACTACACATTTACCATCTCTAATATCCTGATCTGGACTACAACCGCTGTACTCTTTGGCAGCCTCTTTCTCGTACCACTCTTCTTTGAAAAGGTGCAGGGCCTATCCTCCCTGACCACAGGCGAGATCCTCATTTCCCAGGGTCTGGCGCTGGCGGTAGGATTGGCCATTAGCGGCAAACTCTATAATGCAGTCGGGCCGCGTTTGCTGGCAGTGCTTGGGTCAGCCCTCGTCGCCATTTCGATGTTCGGTTTTACGCGCCTGGCGGTGACAACCAGCGGGACCGATCTGCAAATCTGGCTAATCCTGCGTGGCCTGGGCCTCGGCCTGGTCGGGCAGCCCCTGCAAACCCTGGCGGTTTCGGTAGTGAGCAACAGGCAGATGGCGAAGGCCTCGTCGCTAATCTCTTCGTTCAAAACGGTCTTCGGGGCCGTCGGCGTGGCCGTCCTCACGACCTACCTGACGCAGCAAACGACCATCCATGTGAAGGATGTGGCAGCCAGTTGCGTCCAGCAGCTCGGCCCGCACGCTCCAACCCTCCATGCCTGTGTGGTGCAGCACGCGGCGACGATGGGCATGAACGATACGTTCCTGTTCTCGCTGATTGGCTGTGTCATCTGCACTGTACTGGCCTTCTTCGTTGGCCGCGATCCTGCCATCGAAGCCGCCAAAGCAGCCAGAAAACGCGGCGAGACTGTTGGGAACGCGCCCGCTTCTATGCTAGGTGATTAAACGTAAACCATAGCCTATCTGAACAGCAGGTGGCAATCTGCCTCACACTGTTCAGATAGGCTCGACGCATGGGAGATCAGCTATCCCAAGCATTGGTTAGCCGCGTGATGAACGGCTACGCCAAGTTTCTATGCGACGATGCTCGCATCACTTATCGTGACAATGGCACGTCTCGCCCGTTCTGGCTTCGTGCCAGGCCTCGCGTCCCTCGCGCGCGAGAAAGTAGACCAGGGCCAGTCCAGCCAGCGGATCGGCCCACCACCAGCCAAAGAGCCGGTTGAGCAGCAGGCCGATGAGCAGCGCCAGAGCCATATAAGCGCAGGTGACGCTGCACGCGGCGTCGGCTTTGAGCGCGACACTGCCAATACGTCCGGCAATGCGCAGTTTGCTCTGCCAGAGCAACGGCATGATGAGCGCGGCTGCGATTGCCAGGCCCAGACCCCACCAGGAAGCCTCTGGCCTGGTGTACGTCAGCAGGGTCAGGGCGCTATCGCCGATAAGATAGAGCGCGAGGGCGAAGAGGCTGATAGCCGTCACCCAGGCCGCGCGCCTCTCCGCGCGCTCAATCAGGTCGAGCGAGCCGCCGCGCTGTTCTACACGCAAGCGCCAGAGCAGGATGCCGCCAGAGATCAACTCGATCACGCTATCGATTCCAAAGCCCTGCAATGAGACGCTCCGGGTGGCAAAACCAGCAGACAGCGCGACGGCGGCCTCGATCAGCATCCAGCCAATCGTCACCAGCTCAATCCACACACCCAGCCGCACGTCACGCGCGCGGGTAAGCTGACTGGCAGCGGCGGGAGATTCGCCCATTGCAACACGAGAAGCATCAGCCATCAAACATGCCCCTTCTGCAACGCGCTCACCTCGTGCGCCGACGTATCGTGCCCATGATCATGGTCATGGTCGTGATGATGCTCGTGCTCGTGGTTCGCAACAGCCTTCATCTGGCAGTACAGGCCGTCCTCGGCGCAGCAGTGACCCTCGTGGGCATAGCTCTCAAACTGGATGGTTGTGTGGCCAATATGATACTTCTCCTGCAACATACACTCCAGCGAGGTCAGGATTGAGGCGCTCTGGCTAGGGGGCAGGTCGTCGATCTGGGCATGGCAGGAGAGTGCGGACATGCCGTTGGTGATGCACCAGACGTGCAGATCGTGAACGTCGCGTACACCCCGCACGCGCATCATATCGCGCACCAGGGCTGAGAGATTGACGTCCTTTGGCACGGCCTCCAGGAGAATCTCGGCGGTTTCGCGCAGGATTCGCCAGGAACCGAGGGCGATGAGACACGCGATGCCGATGGAGAGAATGGGGTCAGCCAGGTTCCAGTGGGTCAGCACAATAATGATGCCAGCCACGATGACAGCCGCGCTCGCCCCAATATCCCCGAAGACGTGCAGGGCCGCAGCGCGCACGTTGAGGTTCTCTTTCTCTTTCTGCAAGCCAAAACCAATGAAGAGGTTAACAACGATGCCGATGCTCGCGGCCAAAAACATCGCCAGAGGCTGGACCAGCTCAGGATGCTGGAAACGCTGGATTGCCTCCCAGAGAATCCAGAGGGTGATCAGGATGAGGGTCAGCGAGTTGACCAATGCGGCCAGGATGCCGACGCGATGGTAGCCAAAGGTGTTGCGCGCATTGGCTGGCCGCTCAGCCTGAGCCGTGGCAAACCAGGCCAGGCCCAGCGCGAAAATGTCTGTCAGCACGTGCCCGGCGTCCGAGAGCAGGGCCAGCGAATTGGCCAGCAGACCGCCCGTAACCTCCGCGGCAAGAATAATCAAGGTCAGGAAAAAGGCCACGCGCAACGTCTGCTTCGCCATGCCGTGTGTATGGTCGTGGCCATGTCCAGCGTGTCCCATGCTCATGCCGTCACCTCCTGTGAGGATTGCAACGCGGCTGACAACGGCTCTTCCGCGTGAACGAGCCCCAATGCCAGCATCTGACGAATGTGCTCATCAACCAGACGATAATAGACGACGCGCCCAACCTTGCGCATCGTGACAATGTGCTGGTTACGTAAAACCCGCAACTGATGCGAAATCGTCGTATCATCCCGTCCCAGGCCCGCCGCCAGATCACCGACACACAACTCTCCCTCAGGCGCGCTCAGCAGTGCGTACACCACCTGCAAACGCGTCGGGTCAGCCAGCATCGCGAAGAGCGACGCCACGCCCTGGGCTGTCTCCACACTCAACAAATTGCGTCTCACCGCCAGCGCGTGTTCAGGATGGATACAACGCTGCTGCCGACAAAGATCCGTAAATTCAGTCTCCTCAGATGTCGAGGAGATCGGAAGTGCTGGCATCATCTTATTGAGACCTCGTCTTTTTAATAGCTGTACATCCATACAGCTATTATACCTCAGAGAAATCAGAGAGGCAAGATATTAATGAGACGCCATATCATTGACAACGTGGTTTCCCTATGGTATCCTTTGCCTAAAGAGACGATATCTCATTAATAGCGAGGCTCCGTCTCATCCATTTTCGAGGGTGTATTTGTATGAGGAGGGATACATGCGTTTGCGCCGGGAGTTATCAATTTCGTTTATTTTCGCGCTATTATTGCCGGTTCTTGCCCTGGTGAGCGCGTGTGGTGGTATGCCCGCGAGCGCAAATGGAGCTTCACACACGCTCAAAGTGGTGGCCGCTGAGAATTTCTACGGAGATATCGCCAGACAAATCGGGGGCAGCCATGTGACGGTGACGAGCATTCTCAGCAATCCCAACGTCGATCCCCATGAATACCAGTCAAATACGCGCACAGCACTCGCGGTTGGCATGGCCGACCTGGTAATCGAGAACGGCGCGGGCTACGATGCCTGGATGGATAAACTGCTCTCGTCCGTGCCTAATAGCAATCGCCTGTTGCTCGTAGGCTACAATGTTGCCAGCACGCATTTGCCGGAGAACGTGCATGTCTGGTACAGTTTTGCAAACGCGGCGACGATTGCTCAGGCTATCACCACTGATTTGCAGAAACTGGACCCGGCGCACGCATCAGACTTCGCGCACAACCTGCACACATTCCAACAGTCGTTGCAGCCGTTGCAGCAGAAAATCGCCGCGATCAAAGCGAAATATCAGGGCACGTCCGTTGGTCTGACTGAGACTATTTACCTCTACCAGACAAAACTGGAAGGATTGCAGGTGGTAACTCCATTTGAATTTGAGAAGGCTATCGCCGAGGGCAATGATCCCCCCGCTGATACAGTGATTACCGCGACTGACCAGATTACGAATCGGCAGATAAAGGTGCTGATTTACAATGAGCAGACGATCACGCCGGTGACAACCAATCTGAAGGATCTGGCACAAGCTCAGCATATTCCGCTTGTCCCGGTGACTGAAACGATGCCGCCGGGCAAGACCTATCAGAGTTGGATGCTGAATCAGCTCAACGTGCTCCAAACGGCGCTGGGTGGCTAGACTTCCCGCCCGATCTCACGTGTTAAACATAGGGCATCGAGCAACTATACACAAATAAGGTGAACGAGTGTGACACAGGAAACAACTATCGAGCTAGAGCATGTACGCGTGCAATTCGGCAAACGGGTGCTGCTGGAAGATCTCGATCTGCGGATCGCCCAGGGTGAATTTGTCACAGTGCTTGGCCCCAATGGCGCGGGCAAAAGCACGCTGTTTAAATTGTTGCTGGGGCTGCTCAAGCCGTCGGCGGGCGTGGTACGCGTGTTGGGACGCGACCCACGCCGGGGCAATCGCGCGATTGGCTACGCGCCCCAGCATCGCAAGTTGGAGACCGATCTGGCTTTGCGCGCTCGCGATGTGGTCGGCTTTGGTCTGGATGGGGACCGCTGGGGTATTGGCTGGCCCAACCCCCAGCGCCGCGTCATCATCGACAAAGCCCTCGACGAAGTGAATGCCCTGACCTTCGCGGATGCGCCTGTGGGCCAGCTCTCAGGCGGTGAACAGCAGCGGCTCTTGATCGCGCAGGCCCTGCTAACCAATCCGCGTCTGCTGCTGCTGGATGAGCCGCTGGCCAACCTGGATATCGCGCATAGTCAGGAGATTATCACCCTGGTTGCGGAAGTGTGCCGTTCACGCGGCGTGACCGTGCTGCTCATCTCACATGATATCAATCCGCTGCTCTCTGTGGTTGACCGCGTGCTCTATCTGGCCAACGGGCAGAGCGCAATTGGCACGCCCGCTGAAGTGATTACCAGCGCGACCCTCAGCCAGCTCTATAACTCACAGGTCGAAGTTGTACAGGCACTGGGACGGCTCTTTGTCGTCGGCGCGGAAACGTAGCGGCGTAGAAAAGGGCAGGGCGAGCAAAAGCTGCTTTTCCTGCCAGATGGGAAAGACACCAATGTTTGATATTCTGCACTATGCTTTTATCCAGAACGCTCTGCTGGCCGGTTCAATCGTTGCGGTCATCGCTGCAATCATGGGCTATTTTCTGATTGCGCGTGGCCTGACCTTCGCGGGACATGCTCTACCTAATATTGGCTTTGCGGGCGCGGCGGGCGCTGTTCTGCTGGGTCTGGACCCCGTAATCGGACTGTTCGCCTTTACGATTGGCGCGGGCATTGGCATCGGACTACTGGGCAAAGAGAGCAGTGAGCGTGACACCTCAATTGGCGTCATCATGACCTTCGCGCTCGGCCTGGGTCTGCTCTTCCTGACGCTCTATTCTGGCTATGCCGAGCTGGTTTACACTATCCTTTTTGGTCAGATCATCGGCATCAGTCAGCAAGACGTGCTGATTACCGCCATTGCCAGTGTAATCACGCTACTCCTGATGGGGTTGATTTTCCGTCCATTGCTGTTCAGCTCGTTCGATCCCGAACTTGCGGAGGCACGTGGTATCCCGGTGCGCCTGCTCTCTATCACTTTCCTGATATTACTGGCCATCACGATTTCGCTCGCGGTGCAGGTAATCGGCGCACTGCTTGTCTTCGTGCTCCTGGTTGGACCCGCGGCGACGGCCACGCGTATCGCTAAGAGTCCGTTTCGAGCGCTGGCACTGGCAATTGTGCTGGGGGTGAGCTATACCTGCCTGGGCATCTACCTGGCGGCGGAAAACGGCGCCTGGCCAGCCAGCTTCTTTATTGCAACGATCTCGTTTGGCATCTATCTGCCGGTGCGCCTGCTCTCGCCGCTATGGATAGGGCGCCACAACCGGCAACCAGTGCAGTCCCTGCGCAAAACTACTCCAGAAGCACACAGTATGCCCGGACAAAATACCGTCAGCACGCCGGAAACACAGATCCCAGAGCATCTCAGCGGCTCAGCGCATTCGGTCTAAAGGGAACATCACATGCAAGAATTTCTTCACCTTTTTCACTACGATTTTGTACAGAATGCCTATCTAGCAGGCACCATCGTTGCGGTTATCGCGGCGGTGATGGGATATTTTGTCGTCCTACGCTCGCAGTCCTTCGCGGGCGAGGCCATGTCGGATATTGGTCTGGCGGGCGCGGCTGGAGCGGCGCTGCTCGGCGTTGGTTCGCTGCTGGGGATGTTTGTACTGACCATTCTGGCCGCGCTGGGTATGGGCGCGCTGGGCGAACGTTTGCGCGGACGCGATGTGGAAATCGGCATGGTGCTCTCCTTCGCGCTCGGCCTGGGTGTGCTCTTCCTGACCATCTACAGTCAGTCGGGCAGCAACGCTGCTACGGGAGTCAATGTGCTTTTTGGCTCGATTCTCAGCGTGACACGTGCAGATGTATGGATTACACTCTGTAGCGGGGTTATCACATTGCTGCTGCTGGGCGCGATGTTTCGGCCCCTGCTCTTCGCCTCGATAGACCCGGAGGTCGCCCAGACGCGTGGTGTGCCTGTGCGCCTGCTCTCCATGCTGTTTCTCGTCCTGCTCGCCATCACCACCGCCGAGGCCGTCCTGGTCGTCGGCGCGCTCCTCGTACTGGCCCTGCTGATCGCACCCGCTACTACAGCACTGCGCCTGACCAGGCGCCCATTCACCTCGCTCGCGCTCTCAGTCGCGCTGGGCCTGCTCATCACCTGGGGCGGCCTGACCCTGGCCTTTGTCGGTCCCGGACGCCACTGGCCGGTGGGCTTCTTTATCTCAGCGCTGGCAGCTCTCTGCTACTTTGCCTCGTTGCCGCTCAAACGCCTGCATCCAGGCCGCCGCGATCAAGAGCAGGCGCACACCTCGTGCCATCCCTGCAACGAGTACAGCACACTGCCAGGACGTGGACACTGAAGCGAAACCAAATACAATCGTTTTTAGTCCCGTCGCTATACTAAAAACAAACAAGCCTGTTTGCTTGCTTCGACCCAACCATTTCAGGAGATTGCTATATATCTCCTGAAATAGATATTCGTCGCCAGTATCACGCGCTCACAGCCTGTTACTGGTCCGTTCTATTTCGCCAAACACATAAAGGAGCATAATCATGCAAAAAGGACAAGCCTCGACCCCCGCCAACAATCTGTATTATGACCTGGTCAGCACACTGCACCATTCGCTACAGGCTGAGCAGGCCTATACGTGCTATGCTCAGGACGCGCAGACAAGCGGCAATCAAGAGCTGGCCAGCTTTTTTCAGCAGCTCTGCCAGCAATCCAAACATTGCGCCGAGCAGACACAACAGATGCTGGCCCGGCACCAGGCGAAGCACTAAGCGCCTCAAATGCAAGCACCATCCGTGAGCAGATACTTCTCTGGATGGTGTAGACAAGCGGCGAAACACAAATGATCCAACGATCTGTGTTTCGCCGCTTGCCTGTGTGACCAATTTTTTAAATTTCGCCTCAAATTGTGAAGTAGTTCACTGTCTTTTTGTGGTCTGGACCCTTTATAATACAAGAGTAGCACTTTTAGTCCGTGGGGTGATCCCGCGAGACGAAAAGCGCGGTCCCTGCATTATCTCTCCTAGAAGGGTCTGGTTTTAGACCAGCAGTTAATTGGAGTTGTATGAAAGCCCTTGATGACGAGTCTCAGTTGACTATCGCTGCCTGCCAGGGGTCGGTTGAGGCCTTTGAAGCGCTCGTGCTGCATTACGAGCCACGCATCAGACGTATGCTATACAGCCTGACACAGGATACGCACCTGACGCAGGATCTCTGCCAGGAAACCTTCCTGGCAGCGTATCGTGCGTTGCCGCGTATGAAGGGGGAAGAATTGCATTTCGCCCCCTGGCTCTATCGCATCGCGCTCAACCAGATGCGCAGCGAGTGGCGTCGGCGCAAACACGTCACCTGGGTGCCGTTCTCCCCACCACAAGGCTATGGAGAGGACGCTTTCGACGAACCGGGCGAAGGCTATCTGGAGTGCCCTGAGCATTTCGAGGAACAGGTAGGACAGCGCGACCTGATTGCACGCGTGATGGCCCGCCTGCCCGAAGCCTCTGTTGCCTGCCTGCTTCTGGACGCCGAAGGCTTCTCGTATCGTGAGATCGCGGACACCTTGCAGGACTCATTGTCCTCCGTCCGCAGTCGCCTCTCACGCGCGCGTCAGGCGTTTCAACAGCTTTATACGAAACTCGATCAGGAGGGACGTGAATGAAGTATGTAGATATCAGGGGCTTGCCACCGTGTCCTCTCAGTCCCCAGTGTCTGCGCCTGCTTGATGATCTGGACGTACCGCTAACGGCGCGCGCCCCTGGACAGCTTGCCTATATCGAAGACCTCCAGGATGAACGCCAGTTGCGCCAGCTCCGCTCCCATGTGCCAGGCTGCCCTACCTGTTCCGCCCTGCTCGCCGAAGCTCGCCATACACGCACGCAGCAACGCACGATGCTCTACCATTTTCTGCTCACCAACGAGCAGCATGTACCGTCGACGTCACAAACTATCCTCGTGGCTCTGCACCGTGAACAGGCCCAGCAAGAAGCGCAGGAGAAACACACCAAACGTGCCTATACGAGGGTGCAGGCACTCTCGTCCGCCCGTAAGCAAGGTGATGAGATGCGAGCAGCTTCGCCTCTCAGCCTCCAGGCGCGCGCGTTTCCGTCGCGCAGTCTGTTGCAGAACATGCTGACCCTGGCT
The DNA here is from genome assembly GCA_964250225.1 of uncultured Ktedonobacteraceae bacterium. Taxonomy (GTDB): domain Bacteria; phylum Chloroflexota; class Ktedonobacteria; order Ktedonobacterales; family Ktedonobacteraceae; genus Paraktedonobacter. Next base: position 14,994 of record CAXUEY010000091.1, read on the forward strand.
ACCGTGGTCGCGGTCATTCTGGCGGCCATCGGCCTGCTCAATCGCGCATCGAACCCCACGTCCTCCCCTGCCAGTAAGCCACCTGTGCATCCTCAGCAGCCTGAGGTCGGCACTGGCAGCACTGGATGGAATTCGGTGGTCATCGGCCTGACGCTGATCTCAGCAGCCGGTCTGATGAAGAGCTTTACGGTCTACAATTTTAATACGAGCAGTGAGCAGATGGGAACGCTGCTACCGCCTGTTCAGGATATCTCAAATCCGCGCATGCAAGAGATTTCCAGCGATGGCCAGAGCCTGCTCTACGAGGTCACGTCGCCAGGGCAGCAAACGACCTATTATACAACGTTCTCCATGTCCGCTGGCTCTCACCGCTTCTACCACCTCGGCGCGCAGCAGGCCGGTAACGCCATCTGGATGGGCACTCGACACGTGCTGGCACAGAATACCCAGGGAAGCATCTCTGACGTGGATGTGCAGAGCGATAGTGTGCAGCAGACCTGGCCGCTCAAAGCTGTCCGGCTGAGTTTCTATCACCAACCCTTTCTCTACTTCATCGGCACTGAGAACCTGGCAACGAGCACGCTCTACCGGCTGAATCTGGCTCAATCTGGCGCGGTTCCCCAGCAAGTGACGGCAGCTCCATCCCATACGCGTTTCTGGCTCGCCCCCGACGGCACCACGATCTTTTACGCGCAGCACGAACCGGGCAGCGCACAGGGGATCTACGCGGTCAGTAGCGACGGCACTCATCAACGCAAGCTGAATGACGATCCAGGTATCCCGATTGGCTATGCCGAGGATAACGCGCTAATGCTGCTGCAACAGGTGGGCACACGGGTGCAGGTTGTCAAACTTGGCGCGACGGCCAACCAACCAGAACAGGTCGTGCTGGCCGACGTCGCGCCACAGACGACCTCGCTCTGTGGACCTGCAAGCAGAGGAAACATCATCGCACTCTGCGATCAGAACATCGCGCTGGCCCCTTACGGTCACGGCCTGCTCATCCACGCCTACTACGCGGATGGCTCGCATAGCCTGGTCTACGATGATCTGACCACCGGCACCTCGCGCAAGGTTTTTCCGCTGCCTGCCAATGCCACAGTGCAGTTGCCCGGCTGGTCACGCATGTCCACCAGCACAACCGCTGCTGTTGCACCGTCCACGCTTTGTGCATAAAATAGCATACATATGAGATGGGCCGGAAATCGATTTTGCTGATTTCCGGCCCATCTCGCCTGCGTTCCTCAAAAGAAACGAAGTCATGTATACTCATACGTTGCTCTTGAGCTGATGCGCTGCCAGAACACGCTCAACCCAGCGTAAATCAAGGTCCGCCTGGCATGTTTCAAAGAGCGCGCGTGCCTCGCGTAAGTGCTCAAGTCCTTGTTGATAGAGGGCGCTGGGCCTGCTCTGGGAAGCGCGTTGCAGCAGGCAGGCGCCATAGCGATGGAGCGTGCGCGCGTAATCGAGGCGCAGGCCATACTGCTGGCTAATGCGCAGCGCCTCCGCAAAAGCGCGATCCGCCTCCTCGCTCAAACCTCTGGTGGTCTGGATTTCACCCAGCAGACGTTGTGCGCGACCGGACAGATAAGCGATTCCTCTCTGTTGCGTCTCCTTCAGCGCCTGGAGCACTTGCCACTGGGCCTGCTCTCCATCACCGAGCAGATAACAAATCTGCGCCAGAAGAATCTGCACGGTAGAGCGGCTCTCCGCATCGATCCCCTCAAGAGCCTGGGCGCGTTTGGCCGTGGTCAGAGCCGAGCGCAGCAAAGATAGAGAGGCGTCTGGCATGTTGGCAGGGTTATCCAGGTGCTCCATTTCTAAGCTGCGATAGTAGAGCGCGCGGGTGACACGCCACTCGGCCAGGGTAGCCAGCGCGTAGCCCAGGCGCATACTGCTTTTCATGCTGTGGACAACAATTAAAGCGCGCCTGATATATTCCAGCGACTCACGCATCTCACCCAGATCCAGATGCACGGCGGCCAGGCTAATCAGGCACCAGCTACTCTGTTCACGATCCAAAACCTGTTCTGACATGGCCAGGCTGTCTGTGATCCAACTCTGAGCAGCACGCAGATTACCGGCGTGAGCAGCGACATCGCCCAGGTTGCCGGTGGCCAGCATTTTACTCGAAACATGGCCAATGCGCTCGGCAAGTTCCAGCGCGCGCTGAAAATAGGGGGCGGCGATAGTGTACTCGCATTGCATGGAGTTGACCGCGCCAATATTGCTGCACACCTGGCTCATGCCTCGCACCAGGTCATGCTCTTCAAAAATGGCCAGAGCGGTATGCAGATGTGCCAGAGACGCGGCGTAGCGCCCACTACTCGCAACAACCACGCCCAACGATTCGTGCGTCCAACCCAATTCCAGAGGATCGCCCAGCAGCACGAGCCGACTCCGTGTCAGGAGAGGCGCGTTCGCATAGACGCTGTGTACCTGTACCTGCGTCTGGGATTGACGCATCACCTCCTGGTAGATTTCCAGGCACTCCTGAATAGAGCGCGTGGCCTCATCGAAATTGCCCTCCGACCAGTAAGTGACACCATCCAGGTGCTGGAGACAGGCCCAGGCCGCGCCGCTCGTAATCTGTTTCGCGCGTAGAACTTGTCTGCCCTTTTCCGCGCATTCGTGCGCCTGGCGATATTCACTGACGCTTCTCCAGCAACGCCCGATCTCTCGCCAGAGCATAGCCTGCACCTGGGCCTCTTCCCGTTGCCACGCCTGATATTCTTCTAACGTGTCAAATGCGTTCGCATCAATCTGATATGCGCTATGCAAGTCTAGTACCTGGATATATTGCTGACGCGCCTCCTGATAGTTCCCCTGGACATCATTGCACTCCGCCACGCATTCCAGCAGGTTGGCGCGATGCAACGGGCTCTGTTGGATGTTGCGTAAAGATTGCAACGCTTCCAGAGCCTGGCAGTAATAATGCAAAGCCTCCGGGTAGGCAGAGAGTGCACGCGCTTGATTAGCGGCTGTTTCCGCGTAATACACAAGCTGCTGGCGCTCCTGACCATATTTGCTCAGGTGATGCGCAATGGCGGCGGCAACCTCTGCTTCGTTATCGGCATGCAGTTCGATCAAGGCCGCCGCCGCCTTGCAGTGGAGTTGCGCCCGCCGCGCCGCGGAAAGCCGTTCATACAGATGGCTGACGATCAATGGATGCCAGAAGTGATAGACGATCCGCCCGCCGCTGACCTCCTCGGTCAACAAACCAGAACGCAGCGCCGCCTCCAGCAAGTCGAGCGTGTTATCTTCGCCAGGGCCGGCTTCACCCGTCATGCGCAAAAGCATACGCAGCTCAAAGGAGCCACCCAGGACCGCGGCTTTGCTCAGCAGCGCCTGGCAATCTCCATTCAAGGTGTTGAGACGTCTCTCCAGCACTGCCGCGATGGTTTCTGGCAGGCTCGATCCTCTAGCAGCGCTGCGCACTTCATGGGGCGGGCTGTAGCTCTCGCTCTGGCCAGTTTCCCCGCGCTTTTCAAGAGGCGCGACCTCGCTGAAACGGGCCAGTTCTTCCGCGAAAAGGGGATTGCCACCGGCCTGGCTCTGGATACTCGGTAGCAGGCCGCGTGGAATATGTGCGAGCAAGCGCGCAATCTGGGCGGAGGTCAGCGGGTGCAGTGGGAGCGTCACGAGCACTTGTTCACGTCGTAAATCGTTGAGAAGCGAACGTAAACTGGCGCTGGGAGTCAGTTCCACCTCCTGACACGTGCCAATCCACATAATCCGCTCGTTGGGCTGGTGACGGGCCAGGTATGCCAGCAATTCCAGGCTGCTATCATCCGTCCAGTGCAAATCGTCCAGCACAATCAACAGAGGCGTGGACTGACTGAAGGCATTTAACAGTGCAAGCACGGCTTCCCACAGATACAGACGCTCCTGTTCCGGGGTGGCGGGACGATGCTGTGCCAGGCTCAACTCCTGATGCGTGGCCAGTTCTGGCAGGAGCGCGCTCAGCCTGGCAAGTTTGGCCTGCGCTGTGGCGGCATGGTTCAACGCCCCTGCGCTTTCACCCGGCTCTGTTTTTTCCTCCAACATGCGCCTGATCTCTTCCAGCGGTAGATCGCGGAGCAGGGCGCGTAAAATGTCGGTCCAGGGCCGATAGGGGATGGTGCCTTCTTGCTCATACGCGCGTGTCCAGATGACCAGCCAGCCACGCGCCTGCGCTTCGTGACTGATCTCTTCCGCTAGGCGCGTTTTGCCAATACCCGTCTCACCCATCATCATCGCAAAATGGACCAGTTTCGCACCACGTTCTGGCGCGCCTATCCTTTTGCGCGCATCTGCGGCTGCTTGCGGAGAAATACTGTCGATGGCGAGCAAGACCTGACGCATGGTCGCCAGCTCGTTCTCGCGCCCGATCAGGGGACTCTGGTTATGGCGTCCAAGCCGCTGTGAAGCCAACAAAGCAGCGACCTGATCCTGGACATCTGCTCGCACAGGTTGGCCAGGCGCTTGCTGGCCACTGAGCTGCTCCCTCTCGCTTTGCGCCTGTTGGGAGGACTGCGCCGCTTTTTGCGCATAGCCCCGGCAGAGTTCCTCGTACAACTGCACCGTCTCGACCAACGGCTCGCCCTCATACTCCTCTTTGAGTGTCGTGGCAAGCCGCTGGTAGACTCGGATGGCCTCGCCACGCCGATCCAGGTGGGTCAGCAAAATCATCAGACGGCGAACCGCCGTCTCATGGGTGGGATCGGCCGTCAACAAACGCTCCCGCGGCTCGATGGCGCTGATGAAGGCGGAACGCGCGGCACGCAACCTGGCCAGTTCCAGTAGCAAACCCATCCAGCTCCGGCGTAGCGCTTCCCGACGCACGGCTGCCCATTGGGAGTAGAGTTCCTCCGGCAAGTAATCGCCGTCATAAAGTGTGGCAGCCTGCTCCAGAGTTGTTTCGAGTAGAACAGGATCAGTGGTGGAATTGGCCCGATTCAATAACAATTCAAAAGCATCGGCATCGACCCAGATGATAGACGAATCCGCGAGCATCAATATATCGCGCTCTAAACGGAGCATGCTTGAGGAGGAGGGGCGCGCAATGCCCGGTTCGAGGATCTGACGCAGTTCGTGGACCGCGCCATTGAGACGGTTCGAGGCGGTTTCAATGTCCAGCTCCGGCCAGAGCGCCTCCATGACCTGTTCACGTCCCATGCGCCGTCCAGCCTGGCTGAGCAGACAACCCAGTAGTGCGCGTGCTCGCCGCCGCTGCCAGGTGCGAGGGGCGATAGGTTGCCATTCCTTGCCAACTCTGCGCTCAGCGTCAAACTGCCCCAGTAAGTACATACGCAGAAGCGGCTGTACACCAGGGGTCTCGCTAAAATACTTCCGGCGCGCAGGCGGTACTTTCTCTTCTAGCGGCTTTGCTATTTCTGCCAACGACCCTGACTGCTCGCGCGCAAGGTTGACCTCTTTTTCTGACAGCTCTTCCGCGCTCCTGGGAACCGCTGTTACCGTTGACTCCTCCGCAACTCTGAGGGATGCTGGTGCTGCTTCCACTGGCCCATCGAGGCTCGTGAGAGAAGCGGGTGCTCTTAGAGAAGAGTGAATGAGACTTCGTTGCGCCTTCGCGCTCTCTTCCATCGGCACAGAGAAGACTTGTTGAGTTACTACCTCAACGGGCGCGTGAATGCCAATATATTTGCTAATAGTGCGCCCATTCTCGCTCCAGTATGCATACCAGTACGGACCATGTCCCTCTCCCTCCTTACATTTCCGGCATCGTTCTTTGCCACAACGCGTGTATTGCTGACGGTAAGTCACTTTCCCGTTCATAAAATATCCCCTCTCCCCAGAGAAGGCTGAGGCCGCTACAGCGATTCCTGAGACAAAAACATCGCTCCTACCTGTGAGGAATGTTTGCTCGTCTTACCAAGAAATCTTATGTAAGTGTTGCATATTATAACCCACAAATCCTTTTTGGTCCACTTCCCTGGCTCTTTTTTCCTGGCTCATAACTGCTTGTCTAAGAGTGTCGAAACGAGTCCAACACGTCGTCGATTGCGGTGAAAACGTCCGCACACCGCACAGAGACCCGCTCTGTGTGTGGCCCAAGCCGGGCAAGAAACCTCTTGAGGATGTTGACGGCGCTATTCTCGTCACGATCCATCACGAGTCCACAGTTCATACAACGATACGTCCGTTTCCATAAGGGCATGTCTTGCAGATTGCCACAGCAACTGCACATCTTGGACGTGTTGCGCTCATCTAGAAACTGAAGTTCTTTCCCGGACATTCGACATTTGTAGAGCAGCATCTGAACAAAGGCGTAGACTCCCCAATCATTGTAGACCGCTCGGTTTTTATGACGATTGGAGTGCTCTTTTGCCCGCTCTGTCATGGCCATTTGTCGCTGGGAAAGGTCTCCGACCACCACGGTTCTCTCAACCAGTGTGTGGGCTATCAAGTGACTTGCTTTATGCAGCGAATCCTGCTGCTTGTTCCGTTTCTTCTGAGAGACGCGCTGGTACACCTGGCTCAATCGACGGTAGCGCTTCGAGCCTTTCTTACAGCGGTCTCGTTTGGAACGGATCTTGTCGAGTTGTTTATTATACCACCGTCCGCCTGTGAAGCCACCAATATGATAGAAGCGGCCTTGCTCATTGACGCCGGTTGCCAGCGTCTTGATCCCCAGATCAATGGCCAGTATCCCGTCGTGCTTACGGGTCTCTTCTGGCATCTCGTAGACAAACGAGGCGTAGTAATGACCGTGGGCATCTCTGGAGATGGCGACCTCTTTGTAGCTGGTGGGTGCTTCTTCGGTGAGCTTCGCTATTACGTCGGGATAGCGCTTGTTTTTGCCTCTCCCACCAGTGGGAAGTCTGACAGAACGGCCTTCTACCTGGATGTACATGGCTGGGTAGATCAACGTGAAGAAGGTGTGCCGTGGGCGCACTCGTGGAAACCCTGGCTTCTCGCCCTTCTTGATCCGGCGAAAGAACGCTTGCATCGCTCCATCCAGGCGATAGTACACCTCTGCCAAACACTTCCCGTAGACCCCTTTCAATTCAGGGTCGTGTGCTTTGCTGGCTTGCAGCGTCTTCTTGGCCTCCTGCCATCCTGGCCATCGCTCGCCATCGCGCAGTTTCATCACCCACCAGTTATACAAAGCACGGCATTTGCCTTGCATCCACTCCAGCGTGGCAGCGTCCTGCTCAGTGACTTCCAGCCTGATCTTTTTCGTCAGTAACATGGCTTCTTGCTCCTGTTATGCCTACTTGCTCCTGGGAGAGAGTAAGCAGGCACAGTACATTACCTACATGGGTTACTTTGAGGAAACTGTTCTCGCAGCGAGATAAAGAGCCGGTATGCCTCATCACTGTCTAAGTACATCCCATTATCGGCGAGATAGGGCGTCTGATCATCGTTGGCGAGCAGATTCATGCTGTTGTCGCTCATGATGAAGAGAGTGTGCTGTCCGAGATCGAGTTCGTGGAGGATCGATACAGTTTCGTATAAGAACTGCTGTTCCATTGTCTTCCCTTTCTGACATGATACAATGCCTATGTCCTGAAGTAACACTCAGGGCCACGGTCTGGGAGTGTTGCCGCACTCGCTAGACCATCTTGATATTCATCTTTGATTATCGCTATCTCAGATGTTTAGCAATATCATCATATTTCAAGAATAACACAGATGCTTCTAAAAATCAATACTTTGCCCAAAGAATTTGCTCCCCTCAATAGTAGAGGGGAGCAATAAAGAGAATAGCCCTCTCCATTTCTCACTTATCTTGCAGGGCCTCTGGTATATCAGAAGCATAGAGATAAGAGGAATAATGCAAGCGATAGATGTCTCCACGATCAGTAAGGAACTGCACCTCTAATGGATGGCCTTCTCGGTCAAATGATTTCCTAAGAATCTTAAACATGGAGAGAGGATCATCGAAAGCCAGACCAAACATTGCACGCTCTACAGTAGTTGCCGGTACTATATCTACCGTTTCGGTATACCAATACGGCTGTTTTCCAAGTTTACGCATGAGCTCATAGACATCACTCTCAGACTTCTCAAGCTCTGGCATCATTTCAACAAACCAGAAAGGAAGGTACTGGTCGTTAATACATACAATGGTTTCTTGATCGCGACGTTGCAAGTTCCGATGAAAAATGACTTTCTCGCCTACTTCGATGCCGAGCAAGCTAGCGACTTCAGGATCAGCGTATTCGATCTTCAAGAGAAGCGTTTCCTTGTAGGCTGGATGCCCACCTTTTCCAACATCACTGACAAAATCACCGTGACGCGTTGTAAACATTCGGTGCCTCATATCGATGTCTGCAACACGGTACTCTCCCAATGCAGCACTCGTTGCCCGTGTTTTCTTTTTGATAGGGAGGACTCTCACTAACCCTTCTATAGCAAGCCGATCCAAGACAGTTTGAGCGCCTGTATTGCTCACATGATATGTTTGCTCAATCTCTCGCGGAATAATGACCTGATCGAACTGATATTCCCCAAGCAGGATTTTTCTCCGTACCTCGATGTACGCTTGCCCTGTTTTGCTTTTTTCTCGCAATTCTACAGGCAGTTTTTCCAACAGTTCCTCTCGCGATGATCTCCGCATATTTCTGGTTTTCCTCCCTAATTAGTATTGACGAGCTCAAGCAGTCGAGTAATTTGCACGGCGATATCTTGACTGAGTCTCTCAATGAGTTCGTACCCTTTGTTCACATCGGCCTCTTCAGGTGCTCCCCAAATGCCTTGTGTCGTGATCGCATGTGTACCCATAGCTTGGAGTACCGGTTGCACTTTTGCAGGGTTAATAGAAGGCTCACAATGGGTACTTTGGGGAATAGATTCTGCCACAAGTTCAGGCCAGTACGCACGTACAATGGCAGTCTCGATAGCACCGGCATGAATATCTTTTGCATTCGTCATTCCACTTTCGTCCCACGCATTCCCAACCTGAGTAGTGGAGGGGATAGCGGCACATGGAAGCGACTCAGTAGCAGTAATTTCCGTCGCCAAAGCTCCCAAAAGATCGTTGCCGCCATGCCAATTCAGAAGCACCAGCAGCGAAGGAGTTCCCCAGGATTTTAAGCTTCGGGCGACATTGTGGATAAAAGCAGAGACGGTGCTGACATCAAGTGCAATTGTCCCTAGTCCTCTATGCTCATGAGAACAAGAAAACGGCAATGCAGGGAACAGTATGGAATCCTCTGAGAGCAGATTACAAACCTGCTTTGCAAGTAGTGCTGCTATTCTCAGGTCTGTATCTATGGGCAAGTACGGGCCGTGCTGCTCACAACTTCCTATCGGGAGGAGAATGACACGGCGTTTCTCGGTCTGGAAGCGCGGTGCAGGCTGATCTGTAAACAAATGAAAAACCATCCTTTATATAAAGTGGTGCTCACCCATATTAATCCATATCGGTTGGAGCTTCCTAATTGTAACACACCATACCAACTATCATCAAAATTTTGTGTAAGAATCTATTGATTTTCAAAAACATCTATGTTATCATTAAAATATAATGATATTGTAAATCATTTGAATGGTGACCACCATAGAAAGGAGAGCGGGCGTCGAGCAACACATCTTTGATTCGCGTAGATATGAATCCGAGGGGAGGAGGACTCCCCTAAGTTTGCAAAATTGATAGCTGCGAGAACGTCACTTTAGCATCCAGTTCGTAGCGTGAAATGCAAGAAAGGAATGTCTCATGATCGAATACGATGGAGAACAGTACCTGACCGCCAACGAGGTCGCCAAGCGCTTCAACCTCTCCTGGGGAACTTGTTCCAACAATCTCTTACCACAGATGCAGCAATGCCACTTGCCTGGCAGAAAGCGCGTCTTCTACCGCCTCTCAGATGTGGAGCAGTTTTCTCACGTGCGTCTTATTGCAAATGTCCCGTGTAGTGTGCTCCCGATCCCAGCGAGTCAAGCAGAAACCGGGAGCAAGCCGACCAGTAGTCCTACCGTGTCACAGTGGACTGGCAGAGCCAGTATAGTTCATCCGG
>CAXUEY010000092.1:0-17865 GCA_964250225.1 uncultured Ktedonobacteraceae bacterium
AGACAAACATGGCGTAGTAGTGTATAGCACCATTTGCAAGGTAATGGTTCTGATTAATCGTGTATTTTCTTTGCGCAGCCGCCCACAAAGGAGTGTCAGGCCTATGTCTGCCGAAAATCACATCATGTATGAACAACAAAGCAAAACCCACGGCGCATTCGTGTCACGCGTCGCGGGTCGGTGTACCGTGTGCAAGCATCTCCTTTTGTGTAGCTCTGCTGAGAAATACCAGCGTAGTGCATTTTTTTAAGCGTATGTATTTTCATGCTTTTCACGCAAGGAGAAAGCACCCATGAAATGTAGTAAGAAATTCACCCTTGGGTTTCTTCCCACACTGTTCGTGCTCGTAGCTATGCTCGTCACCGCCTGTGGCACCTCGACTCAACCAGGAGGCGCGCGCGCCCCGAAGAGCCAGCAGCATCTGCGCGAAGCGTTTAGTGGTGGCAATGCCGCTGGCGACATCTCGACTTTTGATCCCGCTCAAGCTGGTGACATTTATTCGGCACAGGCAATTCAGTTGGTCTTCACCGGTATGGTGGGACTCAACGATAAATTGCAGATTGAACCTCAGCTGGCCAGTTCCTGGAGCAATAGTGGCACAACCTGGACCTTCCATCTCAAGCCCAACCTGAAGTTCAGCGATGGCACCACTCTGGACGCCAACGACGTGGCTTATAGCATCAACCGCGCGCTGAGTGGACCCGTTAACAACCTGGCCGGTGGTTTGGCAGCCACGTACCTGGGGCTACTCAAAGATTCCGCGGCCTTCACCGCCGGTGGTGCCGGCGCACCCACCACGTTGATCGGCGACAGCATCATCGTCAAAGACCCTAACACCATCCAGCTGATCCTGGACCACAACACCGGCTACTTCCTGGACGCCCTGGCCTATTCAACGTCCTGGGTGGTGGAGAAGAGCCTGATCACCAAATATGGTGACACCAAGTGGACCGATCACCTGGCCGACAATGGTGGGCAGGGTGGCGATGGCCCCTTCAAGGTGCTCAGCTACAACCATAACACGGGCATTAAGTTTGTGCCCAATCCCAACTTCTACGGCTCGCAGCCGGCCTTGCAGGAAGTGGACTACAACTTCTACAAAACCGTGGAGACCGGGTTCAAAGCCTACCAGGCCAATCAGGTGGACTACTCCGGCATCCCGACGGCTTTGATCCCCTCGCAGAAACCCAAACTGGGGGCGCAGTATCGTCAGTATCCGTCCCTGAGCATTGGCTACATCGCCATGAACTACCTGGCCAAGCCATTTGACAATGTCAAGATCCGTCAGGCCTTTGAACTGGCCATCAACAAGGATGTGGTGAACGCCTCTATCCTGCAGGGCGTGGACACCCCAACCTGCCATATCGTCCCTGCTGGCATGCCGGGCTACAACCCCAACCTGAAGTGTCCTGGCAACTCACCCACGTCCGGCAATCCCACGCTAGCCAAACAACTCTTGCAGCAAGGGATGCAGGAAGAGGGTATCACCTCGCTGCCGCCCATCACCATCACCTATCCGGCCAATAGCGTCACCGAGGATAAAGAGTTCACCACCATCCGCCAGATGTGGCAGCAGGTGCTGAACGTGAACGTCAGCACGAGTGTGATAGATTTCGGCACCGAAGTCAAAGAGGTGAACCAGAGCGCCTGCGCAACACCTACTACCCCGGCGAAATGCCTGAATCAGGGTCTGCAGATGTGGGCCATTGGCTGGGTCGCCGACTATCCCGATCCACAGGACTGGACTACCTTACAGTTTGCCAAGGGCGCACCCAATAACCAGAGCAACTATGGAGAGAACACTGCTCTTGATGCTACCACCCAGCAAAAGACGCAGGATGATCTGGTAAAAGCTGACAGCATGGCTCCTAGTCCTGCCCGCTTTACCGCCTACAATTCGCTGGAGCAGCAGTTGGTCAACGACGTGGCCTGGCTTCCACTTACTCAGGCCTCTTATGTGGCGGCGATCAAACCCTACTTGCAGGGCATCGTGAATAACAGTCAGGGGCTGACACCTCCCGAAGACTGGGCCACCACCTTTATTACTACTCATTAGATAGCCAATCCGCAGGTTTCAACACGCCTGCCTAGTCAAAAAAGAGGCGGTGACCAACCTGGTCACTGCCTCTTTTTTCTCTGCCTCTGTAGCAGGGCTACCACAATCATGTCTCTCATAAAGAACCAGAAATTGACGCCATTCATCCAAAGGTCTATACTAGCGTTCGAGATCGAGGCGCCTGCGCAGGTGGCCCAGTAGAAGGTGCAAAAGAGTGTTATTTGAAGAATTTGCCAGAGAACAAGGGCATAGCCCGGTACGCACACAATATCTGCATGTGAAACGCCAGAATCCCGATGTCATTCTTTTTTTTCGCATGGGCGATTTTTATGAGATGTTCGACGAGGATGCCGAGATTGTGGCCCGCGAACTGGAACTCGCGCTGACCCGGCGCGATTTTGGGCGCGGCGAGAAGTCGCCGATGGCCGGCATTCCCCACCACGCCGCCGATGGCTATATCGCGCGCCTGGTGAGCAAAGGTTTTCGTGTGGCGGTGTGCGAACAGACCAGCGACCCGGCACTCTCCAAAGGACTGGTGGATCGCGAGGTGCTCCGCGTGGTCACGCCCGGCACGGTGATCGATCCGGCGATGCTGGCGGCCAAACGCAATAATTTCCTGGCTGCGGTTGTGGCAGGACGCGACGCCGTGGGCCTCGCCTACGTCGACATTACCACTGGCGAGTTCGCAGTCACCCAGTTCAGTACGCCCGAACCAGAACTCGCGCTGCAACAGGAGATCGCGCGCGTCGGTCCCGCGGAAGTGCTGATCGAGGCGGACTACAGCTATCAGGGCAGCCGCAAACGTCGCTGGCTGGCCACAGCCATGAGCGAGAAAACGGTCACGAAGCTGGGCAGCAACGGCAACCCCAACGCCAACCTGGAAGAGACATTGGCTACATCTGACCGTCATCACGGCCATGACAGACAGAACGGCCAAACACCGGACAATGCCGAGAGCCTGCTGGACGACGATGAGGACGATTTCGCGCCGCTGGCCCGACCGCTCAAGGGGCTGGCCGGGCATATCACCCCCTATGATACGCGCTACTTTACCGAAGACGACGCGCGCCACCGTCTATTGACTCATTTCGAGGTGGCCTCGCTGGAAGGCTTTGGCTGCGCGCACCTGCCGCTGGCTGTGCGCGCGGCGGGCGCGGTACTGGCCTACCTGCAAGATACGCAGAAGGGCCTGTTGCGCCAGCTTATCTCGTTGGAAACATATTTCGTCAACGCGTATATGACCCTCGATCCCCATACGCGGCGCAACCTGGAACTCTTCGAGAGCGGACGCAATGGCACGGTCAAGGGTTCGCTGCTCTGGGTGCTCGACAGAACGCGCAGTCCGATGGGTGGCCGCCTGATCCGACGCTGGATCGGCCAGCCCCTGCTGGACCTCGCGCTACTGCAACGTCGTCAGGAGATCATCGGCGAACTGCTCACCGATACGCTGGTGCAGGCACGCCTGGCCGCTGGCCTGAAAAAGACCAGCGATATCGAGCGCCTGATTAACCGCGTGCACCAGCGCATCGCCACGCCACGCGACCTTGTCGCCCTATCCAGTGGTTTGCGCGCCGCCGCGGAAGTGCGTGAGAGCATCCCGGTCGAGTTGCAGACACGTATGCCTCACCTGAGCGAGCTGGCACAACGCCTGAACAACAATGAGGATCTCATCGCCCAGATCGAGGCGGCCATCGTGGACGAGCCGCCCCTGAGCACGGCTGAGGGTGGCGTGATCCGCCTCGGCTATAGCGCCGAACTGGATCAGATCAAAGACGCGGCCACGAATGGCCAGCAGTGGCTGACCGACCTGGAGCAGCGCGAACGCCGCCGCACCGGTATCACCAATCTCAAGGTCAGCTACACAAAGGTCTTTGGCTACTTTATCGAGGTTACCAATGCCAACCTCAGCCGCGTGCCCGACGACTATATCCGCCGCCAGACCCTGACCAATGGTGAACGATTTGTCACGCCAGAACTCAAAGAGCAGGAGGCGCTGATCCTGAACGCGCAAGAGCGCATCGGCAAACTTGAAAGCGAACTGTTCGCCCAATTGCGCGCCAATCTCGCTCAGGATGCGTCCGAGCGCATTCTCGGCACCGCCCACGCGCTGGCCGAGATCGATGTCTATCTGAGTCTGGCCGAGGTCGCCGCGAAATACAATTATTGTCGTCCAACGCTCAACGAAAGCGACGCCATTCATATCACCGCCGGGCGCCATCCAGTCATCGAGCAAGCCCAGACCGAGACGCCCTTTATCCCCAACGATGTGGAACTCTCCAACTCGCAGGCCCAACTGCTGATTATTACCGGCCCCAACATGGCCGGCAAATCAACGTACCTGCGCCAGGTGGCCCTGATTGTGCTCATGGCCCAGATCGGCAGCTACGTACCCGCGGAAGTCGCCACGATTGGACTGGTGGACCGCATCTTCACGCGTATCGGCGCGCAGGACGACCTGGCGACGGGCCAGAGCACCTTCATGGTTGAAATGGTCGAGACCGCCAATATCCTGCACCATGCCACGCCGCGCAGCCTGATTATCCTCGATGAGATCGGACGCGGCACCAGCACCTACGACGGGCTGGCCATCGCGCGGGCCATCGTCGAGTACCTGCACAACAACAAACGCTGTGGCGCGCGCACCCTCTTCGCTACGCACTATCACGAACTGGTCGAGCTCGCCAAAATGCTACCGCGCATCCAAAGTATGAACGTAGCCGTGTCAGAAGAAGAGGGGCACGTTGTCTTCCTGCACAAAATCGTGCCGGGCGGCGCTGACAAAAGCTACGGTGTACACGTCGCGCAGCTCGCGGGCATCCCCAGGCCGGTCATTCACCGCGCCGAGGAGATCCTGAGTGAGCTTGAGCACAAAGGCGACGAGCGTGGCCGCCGCAAAACCATGCGCGCTATGCAAGCACCAACAGTCATGCAGATGACACTCTTCTCCGCCGAGCCGCACCCACTGCTCCAGGAGTTGCAGCACCTCTCCATAGACGAGCTGACGCCCATCGAGGCCATCAGCAAACTCTATGAATTGCAACGCCGCGCACGCGAGAGCTAAAGCACATGCAGCGAACCGCTGAATTTGTAGGGTTGGCGCGTTTGGTGTTATGATGGGGGCAGAGATAGGCAAAAAACCACGATGTCGTGTGTACTTTTTGATGAGAAGCAGCTATTTCCAACTCAAACATTACGGCTGAGGCCACTTCCGAATAGATCCATAAAGGGCCTCAAAAGGAGTTTTTTCATGGGTAATCCATTAGTCCAACTCAAAACGCAGGGACAGAGTGTCTGGTATGATAATATCAATCGCGCACAACTGGACTCTGGCGAGTTTAAGCGTATGCTGGACGAGGATGGCGTTGTTGGCGTGACGGCCAACCCGACCATCTTTGAGAAATCGATTAGCAGCGGCCACGCGTATGATGCGCAGATGACGGAACTGATCGGCGAGGGCAAGAGCACCAACGAGATCTACGAAGCCCTGGTCATGCAGGATATCCGCACGGTGGCCGATCTCTTGCGCCCGATCTATGACCGCACTAACGGGCAGGATGGGTACGTCAGCCTGGAGGTTTCCCCCGAGCTGGCCAACAATACGGAAGGCACGATTAGCGAGGTGCGCCGCTTCTGGAAAATGGTCAATCGCCCCAATCTGCTGATTAAGATCCCGGCCACGCCCGCCGGTATCCCTGCCATTGAGACGGCCCTGACCGAGGGCATCAACGTAAACATCACCCTGATCTTCGCCCTCGATAGCTACAGAGCAGTCACCGAGGCCTATCTCAACGCGCTTGAGAGCCGCAACGCTGCGGGCAAAGATATCAGCCATATCGCCTCGGTAGCCAGCTTCTTCGTCAGCCGCGTCGATACACTGGTGGATAAACTGCTGGACGACAAGATCAAGGCCAGCAGCAATCCCGCGGAAAAAGAGCAGTTGAAAGCGCTGGAGGGCAAGGCGGCTATCGCCAATGCACGCGTGGTCTACAAAGAGTTTAAACGCATCTTCGGCGCGCCGCGCTTCGAGACGCTCAAGCATAGCGGGGCGCATGTGCAGCGTCCCCTCTGGGCCAGCACCAGCACCAAAAACCCGGCCTACCGCGATGTGCTCTACGCCGAACAACTGATCGGCCCCGATACCGTGGACACCATGCCGCTGGAGACCATCGAGAACTTCCGCGACCACGGCGTCGTGGCGCGCACCATCGAGAACGACCTGCCCGGCGCCCAGGCTGATCTGGACGCGCTGGAGAAGCTAGGCATCTCCTACGCTCAGGTCACACAGCAGTTGTTGGACGAAGGCGTGCAAAAGTTCGCCGATTCGTTCCATCAGCTCTTCAAGGGCATCGAGAGCAAGAAGCAGGCCATTAAAGAGAAACAAACCGCATAAGGAGTAAATAACATGGAAATCGGATTTATTGGGCTGGGGCGCATGGGCGCCAATATGGTGCGCCGTCTGTTGCGTGACAACCATCGCGTCGTGGCCTGGAACCGCACGGCTGCGAAAACTGACGAGATCGTGACGGAGGGTGCCGAGGGCGCGTATAGTATTTCCGAACTGGTTGAGAAGTTGCAAACACCGCGCATCGTCTGGGTGATGGTGCCATCGGGCAAGACGACCGACGATATGATTAACGAGGTGGTGCCGCTGCTCTCCAAAGGAGATATTATCATCGACGGCGGCAACTCCAACTATCACGATTCGATCCGCCACGGCCAGGAATTGAGCGCCAAAGGTCTCCAGTTCATGGACGCGGGTACCAGCGGCGGGATTTGGGGCCTGAAGGTCGGCTATTGTCTGATGGTTGGCGGCGAAAAAGCTACCTTTCAGCATGTCGAGCCGCTGCTCAAAACCCTGGCGCCACCCGATGGCTATCTGCACTGCGGGTCGTATGGAGCGGGCCACTTCGTCAAGATGGTCCATAACGGCATCGAGTATGGTATGCTCCAGGCGTATGGCGAGGGCTTTGAGATCCTCAAGGCCGGACAGTTCGACCTGGATCTGCACAAAGTGGCGCATCTATGGAACCAGGGCAGTGTGGTGCGCTCCTGGCTGCTGGAACTGGCCGAGGAAGCCTACCAGAAGAACGACAAAGATCTGAGCAAGATCAAAGGCTATGTGGACGATTCCGGCGAAGGTCGCTGGACCGTGCAGCAGGCCATCGATACCGATGTGCCCGCACCTATTATCACGCTCTCACTGCTTGAGCGTTTCCGCTCACGTCAGGACGAGTCCTATGCAGCGAAAGTGATCGCAGCCTTGCGCAACGAGTTCGGCGGCCACCCAATGAAGACCGAATAAGCGAATCTATGCGCGTTTTTACGGTCTAAAGCTGTAAAAACGCGCATAGCTCTATAATGATACAGCACATTATAAACAATATTCAGGAGATGTTCTCATGCCCCAACGTAGCGTAGCCGAGGCTCCGAATCCCTTACGGGAGGGGCTGCGTATCAAGCACAGCCCTGAGCCGGCTGTAATGGTTATCTTTGGCTCAACCGGCGACCTGACGCACCGCAAACTCCTGCCCGCGCTCTATAACCTGGCTCTGGAGCATCCCCTGCCAGCAGGTTTCTCGGTGATCGGTTTTGCGCGCCGACCCTATAACGATGAGGTGTTTCGCCAGCAGGCGCTAGAGTCGATCAACGAATTTTCGCGCCAGAAGCCGGTCAATCAGCAGGTCTGGGAGAGCTTTGAGTCGGGCATCTTTTATCTCCAATCCGACTTCAATGATCCCAAAGGCTATGCCAGACTCGCGGACAAGCTCAACGAATTGGATCGCACGCGCGGCACCGGCGGCAACCGCATCTTTTATCTTTCAACGCCGCCCAGCCAGTATCCAGAAATTATCCAGCAGCTTGGCGCGGCTGGCCTGAACCGCAACCGCAAGGGCTGGACGCGTATTATCATTGAAAAGCCCTTTGGCCATGATCTGGCCTCGGCCAAAGAACTGAACCGCCAGGTGGCGAAAGTCTTCCGCGAGGATCAGGTCTATCGTATTGACCACTACCTGGGCAAAGAGACAGTGCAGAATATCCTGGTTTTCCG
This sequence comes from uncultured Ktedonobacteraceae bacterium, assembly GCA_964250225.1. Lineage (GTDB taxonomy): Bacteria > Chloroflexota > Ktedonobacteria > Ktedonobacterales > Ktedonobacteraceae > Paraktedonobacter. Next base: position 8,106 of record CAXUEY010000092.1, read on the forward strand.
CTTCGCCAATGGAATTTTCGAGCCGATCTGGAATCGTCGTTATGTCGACCATGTACAGATCACCGTGGCCGAGAACATTGGCCTGGAGGGACGCGGCGGCTACTACGAGGAGTCCGGGGCCATTCGCGATATGGTTCAGAACCACGTGTTGCAGCTTCTAACGCTGGTGGCGATGGAACCTCCGGTGGCCTTTGATGCCAACGAGGTGCGCAACGAGAAAGTGAAAGTGCTGCACGCGCTGCAACCACTGGTGGGTGCTGAGGTCACGAGCAACACTATTCGCGCGCAATATGGCGGTGGTTGGATGAATGGCGCGCAACTCAAGGGCTACCGCGATGAGCCGGGCGTCTCGCCGCTCTCCAAAACCGAAACGTATGTCGCGCTGAAGGTCTTTATCGATAGCTGGCGCTGGGCTGGCGTACCCTTTTACCTGCGCACCGGCAAACACCTGCCCAAGCGCGTGACGGAGATCGCCATCCAGTTCAAGCAGCCGCCGCTGATGCTCTTTAAGAAAAGTGACGCCCACGGTCAGGTCGAGCCAAATATTCTCACCCTGCGCATTCAACCGGACGAGGGCATCTCGCTCAAATTCGGGGCCAAAGCGCCAGGGGCGGAGATGCAGATCCGCTCGGTCAACATGGACTTCTTCTATGGTTCCTCATTTGTGCGCGAACAGCCAGAGGCCTACGAGCGTTTGTTGCTCGACTGCATGCTCGGCGACTCCACCCTTTTTACGCGCCACGACGAGGTGGAGACCGCCTGGAACTTTGTGCAGGGCATCCTGGATGTCTGGCTGGCAGGGTCGCCCGATGGAATTGTCACCTACGAGCCGGGTAGCTGGGGTCCGCAGGGTGCGGACGAATTTATCTGGAAAGATGGGCGCAGATGGCGTAGACCGTAAGAGAGAGGAGAATTATATGGCCCACGAAACTGCTGGCCGCCCACTGACACACCTGCCCTGGGCCGGCAAACAGGTACGCATTGAGGAGGTGGATTCAACCCTGTCCTCTCTCTGGAAAATGTCCGCCGATAATCTGCGCACTGGCGCGAACTTACAGGTACGCACCAGTGTGCTCAATCTCGTGATCTGCACGCCCGATATCGCGTCAGCGCACTACGCCAGCAAACTGCTGCGCAGCCTCTCCAGCACGCATCTGGCACGCGCAACCATCGTGATCCTGGACGCCAGCCCGGAGGCGCCGGATGTCCTGGAGAGTTGGGTGACGTTGCGTTGTTTCTCAATGATCTCTGATCTCATGCGCCACTGCTTCGAGCAAACAACGCTGCTCACCTCCGGTCAGGCCAGCAGAACGTTGCGCACCACGCTGCCAGGCGTGTTGAAAGCGCACCTGCCCGCGTATTTATGGTGGATTGGCGATACGACGGGCGCGGACGATACGATCTTCCATCACGTGGCCGAACTGTGCGAACGCGTTGTCGTGGATTCCGCGACCTTTCTGCGGCCAGAACAGGATATTCACGCTCTGGCCAGCTACTACAACCAAACCCCTCAGGTCGCGCTCAGTGATCTCAACTGGGGGCGCCTGACTTCCTGGCGTCAATTGGTGGCGCAATTCTTCGACGTGCCTGAGTACCTGCCATTTCTGAGCGGGGTGGAGCGTATCGAAATTGAACACGCCGCCGCGCCACTGGCCGAACCACACTCTGGCGATAATAGCGAGGAGTTCTTGCCGAATCCCACTGCCGCGCTCCTGCTGGCTGGCTGGCTGAAAACCAGCCTCAATCTGGCCCTGGCGCCTGATAGCTCACAAAATCTGCATGAGACACACAGCGGCACGTATCAGTGGCAGCTCAAAGTGCCTGCCAGCGGAACTTCAGCGGTGATGCGGATTCAGCCGCATATCCAGTCCAATTTGCAAGCTGGCTCGCTCTGTCTGGTGCGCCTGACCTGCACCACCGAGAATACACGCGCGATCTTTACGATCAAACGCGACGCGGGTACCGACTATGTACTGACCTCCGTCGAGGCCTTTCAGGAGACACCTCCCAGGCGCACAGTGAATCTCCCGGTCAGGCATGATGAAAGCGAACTCGTGCGCAACGAGCTGGAGATTATGGGACACGATCAGTTGTTTGAGCAGGCCTTGCAAGAGGTGAAGATGCTCGTGCCGCAAGAGTAGCGACGGGCGAAGCAACTTGTTACGTGGATGGTGAGGTTACATAGCGTTCCTAATGTGAGAGAAGTGGAGAAGAAATACCATGCATATTGCCATTTATCCAGATTTAGACACCATCAGTCAGGAAGCCGCAAAATACGTGACGCGCGTGGCGCAAGAATCGATTGCCGCGCGCGGTCTGTTTAGTTTTGGACTCTCCGGCGGCTCAACGCCCGGCAAGCTCTACAGCCTGCTGGCCAGCGAGCCGTATCGCAGCCAGATCAACTGGGATGTGGTTCACCTCTTCTGGAGCGACGAACGCTGCGTGCCGCCCGACGACCCGCAGAGCAACTACCACCTGGCTCAGCAGACCATCCTGAGCAAGCTCAATTTACGCCCGGAACAAATTCACCGTATGCCCGCCGAGCAGGCTGACCGCGACCAGGCCGCGGCCGACTATGCCGAGGAGATCAGGCGCGTGCTGGGCGGCAACGGCGTGCCCGCCTTCGACCTCGTGCAGTTGGGAATGGGACCGGAGGGGCACACCGCCTCGCTCTTCCCACATCAGCCCTCACTGCGCGAGCAGACACGGCTGGTCATGCCCGTCTCGGTACCCAAACCGCCGCCTGACCGCCTGACCTTCACGCCGCCGCTCCTGCACGTGGCCCGCAACCTGCTCTATCTGGTGACTGGCGCGGACAAAGCCGAGGCGTTGCGGGCAGTGATGAGCCGTTCTTATCAACCTGAGGAGTATCCAGCGCAGCTCATCACCAAACAGGCACAGGGCGAAGTTGTCTGGATGGTCGATCCCGCGATTGCACAAGATCTCAGAATTCAGCAAATGTAAGAAGGATGTGCTCATGATTGGTTTTGTTCCCTCTATCCTCTCAGCGGACTTCACGCGGCTGGGCGAACAAGTACGCGCCGCCGAAGCAGCCGGGGCGCAGCGCATCCAGGTCGATGTCATGGATGGCCATTTTGTGCCCAACATCACCATGGGTCCAATGGTCCTGGAGGCCGTGCGCCGCTGCACCAGACTGCCGTTGGAGGCCCATTTGATGATCTCCAACCCCCAGCAGTATATCGAAGCGTTTGCCAAAGCCGGCGCCGACGTGATTATCGTGCATCACGAGGTCTGCCCGCACCTGCATAGCGTGCTCAAGCAGATTAAAGACTGCGGCAAACAGACGGGGGTCGCGCTCAACCCTTCCACGCCGGTCTTCATGCTCGATGACATGCTGCCTTTTATCAACCTGGTGCTGATTATGACCATCAATCCCGGCTTTGGTGGCCAGGAACTTATCCCCGAAACGCTGTCCAAGATCAGCAAAGCGCGCCAGATGATCACCGCGCGCGGCCTGCAATGCGACATCGAAGTCGATGGCGGCATCCATGAAAAGACAGTTCCGCTGGTCGTAAAAGCCGGGGCCAACCTGCTTGTAGCTGGATCAGCGGTATATAACGAGCACGAGAGCGTTGAGCAGGCACTGACACGATTGCGTAACGCGGTATAAAAGAAGTTTTACAAGAGGATGCGTCAGATGGGGTGCTATTGGTGCTACCGATAGCACCCCATCTGACATTTTCCCAAAGAATAAATTGACACCATCGCCCTCTTGCCTGTACAATCATGCCAGCAGCACCCGTCTACCACGATAGTTCTGGAGAATCGTCCATGCCACCATTTGCACAGCCGCATCACTCGCCGCCGGAGAAACACTTTGAACTGGCACAACCCGACACACTGGGGGTGCTTACCAGCACCAGGGAAGTTGTGCTACGCGCCAGGTCGGTACAGATTGATAACGCGCGGATTGCACATCTAGCCAGCCAGCTCACCAGCGGGACGCAACTCGTGGAGATACCCGCGTGGCCCGAACACTATCACTTTTTTGACGGGAGCGAGCGCACGGTGAACTGGATGTTGCTGCTCGACGCGCTGAACTTCTGCTTCTGGGGCGAGAAGGATCAAGCGCGCTGGCACATCTCCTACCAGGGCGAGATGTTGAACGGTTACTGGGCAGAGGCTGCCTCTTTGCGCCGGGCAGTAGAGGAGTGTCGACCATTATGGGAGGCAGAGTATCTTAGTAATATAGACCCGCAGGAGTTGGCGACGATCTTTCGCGGCCCTGACGCCAATACGCCAGGCATTCCCCTGTTTGAAGAGCGCCTGCATGCAGCCCGCGAGGTAGGACAGGTCTTGCTGGCACGTTTTGCGGGACAATTTTCCCATCTGGTTGAACAGGCGGGACAAAGTGCGGTACAGTTAGTCAAAGCGCTGGCCGAGCACTTTGCGTCATTTCGCGACGTAGCAAGCTATCAGAACCAGGAAGTGCTCTTTCTCAAACGCGCCCAGATCTGCGTGGCGGACCTGCATAGTGCATTCAGCGGCCAGTCCTGGGGAACGTTTACAGATCTGGAGCACCTGACGATTTTCGCGGACTATAAACTGCCGCAGGTGTTGCGCCACTTCGGGGTATTGCACTACGCGCCAGTCCTGGCCAGCGCAGTGGATCAGCAACAATTGCTCGCTCCAGGCAGCACGGAAGAAATCGAGATCCGCGCCGCCACGATCTGGGCCAGCGAATTGCTACGCCGCGCGCTGACCAGTCGCGTGGAACACCCGCTCACTGCGATGGAGATCGATCAACTGCTCTGGCATCTGGGGCAGGACGCAACCCAGATGCAACCCTATCACCGGGTACGCACGATCTATTATTAAGCAAGCAGAGCGCGCAGACGAGCGGGGTGGCCCTCGTGCCCGCCCTGGGGTCGTATGCCGATGGGATTAATGTTTCCCGCCAGCGTATACATAAGTGGATAACTATTTCAGCAGGATGAACAATGCATTTAGATAGATTACTGGCGAGCCTCGCACAGCCGCCGCTGACCATGTACACGGGCGACGGGGCCGATCACGAGCTGGCCACCACCGAGATCACCTCGCTGGCGTATGATTCACGCCAGGTTCAGCCCGGCGGCCTGTTTCTCGCGGTTCCCGGCGAGCACACAGACGGGCGGCGTTTTGTCGTGGACGCGGCTCAACGCGGCGCTCTGGCAGCGCTGGGACCACACTATGAAGGCGAGCCGCTGCCGCTGCCCTATATCGAGGTGGCCGATATGCGTGCAGCCCTGGCTGACCTGGCCTGTGCTTTCTATGGCTATCCAGCGCAGCACCTCTGCACCATTGGTGTGACCGGCACCGATGGCAAAACAACCACCAGCAATCTGATCAGCACAATTCTGGACCACGCGGGTAAACGCAATGGCCTGCTCACTACCGCAAATTTCAAACTCAACGGTCAGGAGTGGGAGAATACGACGCGCCAGAGCACCCTGGAGGCGCTGGAGATCCAGCAATTTCTGCGCCGCCTGCTCGATGAGCGCGCGACCCACGCGGTACTCGAATCGACCTCGCACGGTCTGGAGTTGCAACGTGTGCGCGGCTGCGCCTTCGACATCGGTGTGGTGACCAATATCACTCATGAGCACCTGGATTTTCACAAAACCATTGAGAACTATCGGCGTGCCAAAGCTCGTCTCTTTGAAATGCTCGATCCCACACGTGATAAAGGACTGGGAGTCGCGCCTCGCGCGATTCTCAACCAGGATGACATCTCGTATGAGGTGCTGAAGCCCTATTGTCGGGTGCCCATCCTGAGCTATGGCATTGAGGCGCCCGCGATGGTTCGCGCGGTAGATCTCCAATTGGACGCGGAGCAGACGCGTTTCCTCGCGATCCTACCGGATGGCGAGATCGAGATCGTCACGCGTCTGGTAGGCCGTTTTAATGTCAGCAACTGCCTGGCAGCTATCGCCACAGCGTATAGCCTGGGCATCGTGCCGGAGATGATCGCCGAGACGCTGGCCAAAGTACAGGGCGTGAGCGGACGTATGGAACGCATCGACGAAGGACAGCCTTTCACGGTCATGGTGGACTATGCGCACACACCCGATAGCCTGGAAAAAGTCCTGCGCATCCTGCGCCCCCTCACCAGTGGCAAACTGATGGCAGTCTTTGGCTCTGCTGGTGAACGCGATAAACAAAAACGTCCTATTATGGGTCGTATTGCTGGCCAACTGACGGACTTCTTCGTTATAACTGATGAAGACCCTCGTGAAGAAGACCGTTTCGCCATTCTGCGAGAGATTGCTGAGGGCGCCAGAACGCTAGGAAAACGCGAGGGCGAGGATTTTCTGTGTGTCGCGGACCGTCGCGAGGCCATCGCAGCCGCGTTCACACGGGCAGGTGCAGGCGACACCGTGTTGTTAGCCGGTAAAGGCCATGAACAGAGTATCATTGTTGGCACGACCAAATTACCCTGGGATGATCGCCGGGTGGCACGCGAACAATTACGGCAAATTTGAGTGCTGAATGACACGCGAACAGTTATAATAAAATGAAACGTCGTCTATACCGTTTGAAGCGGCGCGAGTAGTGTTGTTGGCACACCGCATTCGCGCACTATAATGTATGCCTTTGGGAGTTGCTATGGAGTTTTTCGGGTTAACAGAGCCTATCTGGTTGTTTGTGTTATTTGTCGCGTGCGCGCTTGCCAGCCTTCTCTTGTGTCTGGTCGCGAAGGTTTTCTTCCCCAAGTTTCGCAGCGGCGAATTTAAACCCGGACCCCATCGCTCCGATATGCCCGCGCTTCCGGCCAGCGGACGCGAGATCAAGACGATAGAGCTGCCCCTGGTCGGCGGTCCCGCCCTGACTCTAGCGATTGTTGGCATAGGGATCGCGGCTGGCTACGTGTTCAACTTCTCCACAGATCAATGGCACCTGCTGCTGATCGGGTTGGGCGCGACCGCTGGCTATATGCTGGTGGGTCTGTTCGATGACTGGCACAAAGTCTACAGCAACGAAGGTCTCTCTGAACGCGGCAAGCTGACTGGCGTCTTCCTGGTTTCTATCGCTGCCGCGGCCTGTTACTTTTTTTTCTATCCCAGTGGCAGCCATCCCTATTCGCCCTACACGGACATTCTCGACTCGATCTTTCACCGTTTTCCCTATACCTGGCTGATTGTCCTGATGCTGGTCACCGGAATTATCGGCAGCGTGACCTCGCTCTCAGTTGACTTCAGCGACGGCCTCGATGGGCTGGCCGGTGGCCTGGTCTTTAGTGCGGCCCTGGCCTTTGGTATTATCGTCTCGTTGATTGTCTCGATACCAGGAAATGAGCACCCCGAACGGTTGGTGCTCGAAGTGCTCTCGTTGCTGACTGCGGCTGGCGTGCTGGGCTTTTTGTTCTGGAACTGGCCCTCGTCCTGGGCTGCGCGCCGTGGCAGTGCGAAACGGCGCGCGAAGATTTATATGGGCGATAGTGGCGCGCTGGCCCTGGGCGGCATCCTGGCCATGATCGCCATCTTCGCGCGTCAGGAGTTTCTGCTACTGATGATCGGCTGCGCGTTTGTGCTCGAAGGTCTCTCGGCCTTCTCCTCGCGGGCGATCACGCGCTTTTATCGGCATAATCTCACGCTGCTGCGCTTCGCCAGCACCAAAGAGCGCGCTCCTCACACCGAATTCCCGCTGCCCTTTCTCGCGACTCCCCTGCACCACCACTTTGATCTGCTGGGCTGGGATCGCCGCCGCCTGGTCTACGGCGCCTGGGCGCTGGGCGCCTGCTTCGCCACGCTGGGTGTGCTGGTCGTGATCTGGCCGGAGACCTGGCAGCGCTACCTGGCCCGTACCCTGGTGCTGGTGCTGGCATGGCTGGTCTGGTCGAGCGGTGGCTGGACGCGCCGCTACTTTGTGGGCAAACATCCCGCCGAACGCACGCGCCGCCGCCGCCTGGCCCTCTTCTACGGCTTCCCCTACCGCCTGATGGGGATGCGCCTCTATCACCTGGTCGAAATTATCGAGGCCAATGAAGATGTCATTGAGACACCCGCCGAGGAGCTGGCCCTCTGGCAGCGCATGAATATTTTTGACGCGCGCGCTATGCTCGGCCTCTACTGCTATCGCGCTGGCTACTACCCGGCGGCCCTGGCCCAGTGGACACGCATCCCCGTCGGCAATCGCACTCTGCGCCCCGATATCACGCGTTTGCTCGATGAGTTGGATTCTCGTCTGGCGCTGGAGAAACAGGAGACGCAGCCCATGCGCCTCGAACATATTACTAAGCAGCCACCGATCCTGACTGGCAACCTGGGACCAGCAGATCTGCCCAACCCACACGATCCGGTCAGCACAGAGACTATGCTCGAAGTTGAAGAAGCGCTCGACGAGTGGATCGCGCCCCATACGGCTGCGCTGGAAGGCCAGAAGGAGCAGCCCAGCGTCGTCACCCAGGTTGAAGAGATGCTCAATGCGCGCACTCCCAGCGCTGAAAGCATGCCAGACGCCGAAACAGCAGGCGAGGAGCTGGTCTCGCCACCCAATCGTCCCTCCTGGCTCACTCGCAAGCGTCGCTCGTCTTCTGAGAAGGAGCAGTAAGCCAGGCCATATCCCAGGTAGGTTCTTGCTGTCTTTGCAGGATTAAGAACGATTCCCGCTACATTTACATTTCTGCGACCTTCTCATCTTCATCAAAGTGCAGCAGATAGTGTTCAACATCGGCTACATCTTGGCGCGATACAGATACGCACCAATAATTCCTGCAAACGTATCCCTTATTATTATATGGTTGGCGATGGCTTTTCTCTGGCGTTTTGGTGCGTACAAAACGCCGGTGGCGCCAGGAGAACAGGAAGGAAAATGCTAACTGGCTAACTTGTGCTCTCCCATTCCATCGCGTACAATTACTGGTACACACAATTGTTCTCCCATTCGCCACTATTTGAATTGAACCACAAGCAAACAAGGAGCAAAGCTACCATGACAGAACGCGAAGCAGTAATCGTCGCAGGGGTACGCACAGCCGTAGGTCGACGCAATGGGCGCCTGAAGGACTGGCATCCCGTGGACCTGATGGCCCAGGTGCTCAACGAAGTAGTGCAGCGCGCAGGCATCGAGGCCGGGCAGGTAGAGGATGTCATCGTCGGCTGTGTCAGCCAGATTGGCGAGCAAGGCTTGAATATCGGGCGCAACGCGGTCCTGGCCGCCGGCTTCCCCGAAGAGGTTCCCGGCACAACTGTAGATCGCCAGTGCGGTTCCAGCCAGCAAGCGATCCATTTCGCCGCGCAGGGCGTGCTCAGCGGCGCCTATGATATCGTGATCGCGGGCGGCGTCGAATCGATGTCGCGCGTCCCAATGGGGTCCACCTCGCAAGGGCCTGGAGCGCCCTTTGGCCCGTTGATGGTCGAGCGCTACAATAACGGCCTGGTTCACCAGGGCATCAGCGCCGACCTGGTCGCGCAGAAATGGGAGGTCAGTCGCGAGGAGCTGGACGCCTTCAGCCTGGAGAGCCATCGCCGCGCCGCGCAAGCTACCGCCGAGGGCCGTTTCACCGGCCAGATCCTGCCCATTCCAGTCAAAGATGAAGAGGGTCACGAACTGCTGTTTGACCGCGACGAGGGCATTCGCGCTGACACAAGTCTGGAGAAGCTGGCCAGCCTCAAACCAGCCTTCAAGCCCGACGGTCTGATTACCGCTGGTAACTCCTCGCAGATCAGCGACGGCGCCTCCGCCGTGCTGATTATGGAGCGCAAAGTGGCCGAACGCCTGGGAATCAAGCCACGCGCGCGTTTCACCGCCTTTGCCC
>CAXUEY010000092.1:17875-23019 GCA_964250225.1 uncultured Ktedonobacteraceae bacterium
TCCTGATGCTCACTGCGCCAATCCCCGCCACCGAGAAGGTTTTGCGCAAGGCTGGCCTGACCATCGACCAGATCGACCTTGTCGAGATTAACGAGGCCTTCGCCAGCGTGGTTCTGGCCTGGCAAAAAGCGACGGGGGCCGATCTCGCCAAAGTGAACGTCAACGGTGGCGCGGTGGCTCTCGGTCATCCCCTCGGCGCATCCGGCGCGCGCCTGACGATCTTCCTGCTCAACGAACTGGAACGTACCGGCGGACGTTACGGCCTGCAGACGATCTGCGAGGGCGGCGGCACCGCGAACGCGATGATCATCGAACGATTGTAAACGCAAGTATCCTCACCGTGGAGGGTTAATATGCTCAATTTTGCCCCGACCGAGGAGCAAGCAGAGATACGTGACCTGGCGCACAGCCTGGCGGAAGAGCAATTGCGGCCACGTGGACGCGAGGCTGACCGCTCAGGCTGCGCCCCGTCCGACCTGCTGCGCACCCTCGCCTCAACTGGCCTGACTACGCCTTTTCCTGAGACATTGGGCGGATCTGGCTCGCTCGAAGCCCTGGCCTACACCCTGATCGCCGAAGAACTGGGCTTTGGCGATGGCGCGCTGGCCATGCATGTAATTGGCTCGCTGATGGGTCCAATGAGCGTGCTGCTGGCGGGTGACGAGCAGCAACAGCGCGAATATCTGCCGCCTTTCTGCGACGAGCAGAGCGGCCATATACGTTTCGGCAGCCTGGCCTTCGCCGAACGCACCGGCGGCTACTCCCTTGCTGAGATCAGCGCTACAGCAAGTCGCGTGGGCGATACATTTGTGCTAAACGGCACGAAACGCGATGTCATCCACGGCGCTGAGTCCAGTCCACGCGTGGTGCTGGCGCGGCTGGAGGGTACAGAGGGGCCGGAGGGACTGTGCGCGCTCCTGCTTTCCACTGATACGCCCGGCTTACAGATCACGCCCGATACCTACAAACTTGGCCTGCGCGCCACGCCCAGTGCGTCATATACCTTCAACGAGGCGCGCATTCCCGCGAGCTGCCTGCTGGGCGAGTCGGGGAACGCGGGCGTCGCGCGGGCCGCGACGCTGTATCAGATCTTGCGCGCAGGTGTGGCCTGTGGCACGGCGCGGGCTGGCCTGGAATACGCGCGCGACTATGCTCGCCAGCGTATCGCCTTTGGTCGGCCCATCGTCTCGTACCAGAGCATCGCCTTCATGTTCTCCGAGATGGCCATGAAGCTGGACGCCGCGCGCCTCTACCTCTGGAAGGCCGCCAGCCATTGGGATAACAATGCTGAACTGGCCAGCTTGATGAGCGAGGCCGAGGGCGCCCATTTCCAGGCGCTCAAGATCGCCAAAACAGCAACCATCGACACCATCCAGATTCTGGGCGGCGCTGGCTTTATCCAGGACCACCCGGCTGAAATGTGGATGCGCGATGCCGCGGCAATGGAATGAGGGGAGAAAACGTATGATTGATTTTACCCTGACCAAAGGTCAAGAGCAGGCCCGTGACTATGCGCACCAGGTCGCGCTCGAAGAAATGCGCCCGATCTCCCTGGAATGTGATCGCAACGAGAAGATCCCTGAGAGCTTCTTTTTGCAGATGCAGAGTCGCTATTGGGGCGGGGCCGCAGCTCAGGCGAGACAGCAGGCCGAGGCGCAGGAAGAGCGTCAGGGCAATCTCTCCTCGGTGATTTCCCAGGAAGAGATGGCCTGGGGCGATGCCGCGCTCTCAACGGGCATTCCCGGCCCAGGTCTGGCCGCGCCTCCCATTCTCTCGCAAGGCACACCAGAGCAGCAGGCCCGTTTTCTCGGCCCCTATATGGATGGAAAGCTGCACTGGGGCGCGCTGGCCCTCACCGAGCCTGGCATCGGGTCCGACGTGGCCGGTATGTCCACCACGGCAGTGCTCGACGGTGATGAATGGGTGCTTAATGGCCACAAACACTACATCACCAACGGGGCACGCGCCGATGTGGTCGTGACCTTTGCAACCATCGATAAAAGCCTGGGGCGCGAGGGCATCCGACCTTTCGTCGTGCTCAGGGATACCCCCGGCTTCATCGTCGGACGTATCGAGGAGAAGCTGGGCCTGCGCGCCTCGCAGACCGCCGAGCTGATCTACGAGAATTGCCGCATCCCCAAAGATCACCTGCTCAGCGGACGCGAGGGCGGCAAGAAGGCGGGCTTCAAGGCCGCGATGGGTACGCTCGACGCCACGCGGCCTATGGTCGGCTCGCTGGCCGTGGGCATTGCTCGTGCCGCCTATGAAGCCGCCGTCGCATGGATCAACGAAGAGCTACCTGCCGGCTTTCCCGCGCACAAACGCCGCGAGATGAAACAAACGCTAACCGAACTGGGGCAAGAACTGGAGATGGCGCGTCTACTGGTCTGGCGAGCCGCCTGGATGGCCGATAAGCGTATTCCCAACTCTAAAGAAGCCTCGATGAGCAAGGCCTACGCGGGCGCGCTGGTCATGAAAATCACCGCCACCGCCGTCCAGTTTACCGCGCCCGGCGAGAATAGCGAGCGCAAGCAACTGATCGCCAAGTGGTTCCGCGATGCCAAAGTCTTCGATATCTTCGAGGGGACCGCGCAGATCCAACGCCTGGTCATCGCGCGCCGCATGTTCCCCGATATCGATATTCCCTGAGCTACCCCAACAATATACGAATGCTGTGTTATCCAGCAAAATATGCTCTACATATTTTGCTGGATAACACAGCATTCGTATTAATAAAAATGGTTACAAGAGCGCTAGTGGTCGACACCTCGTCACATGATGCTTGAAAGGGGGGCGCACTCGAATTGGGCAAAAAAGTGGCGTAATCTCCCCACAAAAAGTCATGGGAAAACCCTCTTCTCCTCTCGCCTTTTTGCGCTCATCGACGCGGCTACCGCCCTCTTCTCCACATTTGCTGATCATTTGCGATGAGTTTGGGATCACTTGTGTGTCTTAGAGATGAAAGGGAATTGATCCCTCTTACACATCGAGTTTGAATACAGAGAAACACTAGAAAAGTGAGCCATTGATGGACATTACATCGTTAGGGCGTACCGGCCTGAAAGTCAGCCGAATCTGTCTGGGGACCGCAACCTTTGGCAATCAGGCAAACGAAGCAACATCCTTCTCTCTTATGGATGCCGCTGATCAAGCTGGCGTCAATTTTTTTGATACCGCCGACGTCTATCCGTTCGACGCTGATTTAGCGAACGTTGGCAAGACGGAGGAGATCGTTGGGAACTGGCTACGTGAGCGCAAAGCCCGCGACCGCATCGTGCTGGCAACCAAGTGCTACAGCAAGATGGGTCCAGGCCCCAACGACGAAGGATTGAGCCGCCGTCACATTCTTGCCGCCTGTGAGCAGAGCCTGCGCCGCCTCAAAACTGATTACATCGATCTCTATCAGATGCATGCCTTTGATCCAACCACGCCCATTGAGGAAACGCTCCGTGCTCTTGACGACCTGGTGCACGCGGGCAAAGTACGCTATATCGGCTGCTCAAACTTCCCGGCCTGGCGACTTGCCGATGCGCTCTGGACCAGCAAACTGCTCAATCTGGCCCGTTTCGAGAGCGTCCAGCCGCGCTACAATATGCTCTTCCGCATGATCGAAGACGAACTGATCCCGCTGTCTCAGGCTCATAACGTCGGCGTTATCGTCTACAATCCTCTGGCCGCTGGTGTGCTGACCGGACGTTATCGAAAGAGCCGTACTCTTGAGCAGAATACTCGTTTTACACTAAAAAACAGCGGAGAAATGTATCAGAGACGCTACTGGCGCGATCCCATGTTTGAGGCTGTTGACCGTCTCGCCAGCATCGTAGAGCCGCGTGGCAAGAAGCTTGTCGAAGTGGCACTGGCCTGGGTTCTGGCTCAGCCTGGCATTACCTGTGCCATTCTGGGAGCCAGCAAGCCGGAACAATTCACGGAAAGTTTACGTGGTGCCACTGTTTCATTAGATGAAGAAGAGCGCAAAGTCTGCGATGATCTCTGGTACACCATGCCACGTGAGCGTGATCCCTTCCTTGCGCGCCGGTAAGCCTGATCATAAGCATTCTCATATCACAGCGAGCAGTTCCAGCGCACCCCTTTCAAGCATCATACGGCGAGGTGCCCTAGTGGTCAGCCTGTTTCGCATTGAGGGCGGATGGACATAGCTCTGAACCTTGCAGATTGTTATTGCTATATGTTATAATGCATATAACATATAGCAATAGCCAGAAGAAATAGCTGCCCAAAAAAGAGCTGGAACTTCTTCTCGCACACTCAACTGGGAGGTCATGATGACTCATTTTGTTGCCTGGAGTCCCTATGTGGGGAACAGCTCCTACATCCTGGCGGCCTTTTTGCTGCTCGTCACATGCGTTTTGATGGCTTTCGGATTGCGTTTTCGCCATACAATAGCTGTGAAAAGACCTGGAACGTTTCTGGGGGCCTTACTTATTGGATGCTGGTTCTTAGCTGCGATAGCATTTTTGATAGCGATAACCGCCTACGCGCTGGCCCAACAACAGCAGACAATCCACTTCAAGCTCACCAATCCCATCACCCGCGTCACCTTCGCGTCGGCAGTGATTGCCTTTTTCGTCATCCTGTACCTGGCGCGCAAGAGCGGACCCAGGATAGCCATCGGTAGCGCCATCGTGGGCACTATAGCTGCACCGATGATCTTTGAGCTTCCTTTCGATCTTCTCGTCATGTGGCACACTTATCCACCCGCTCCGCATATCCTGTACACTTTGCTCTATTTTTTGCCGCTCTTTCTGGTAGAGATCTTGAGTTTCGCCCTGCTCTCGTTTTCTCCTGCCATGAAGCTGACGAGATACACCCTCTTCCTGCTGGCCGGTATGTTCTTGCTCTTCACAGTCTGGGCTTTATTTGGCTTCACCTATCCATCCACGCCCATCCCAATTACCCTGAACATGCTCTCCAAAGTTGTGGCCTTTGCGACAGCTGTGTCGCTCTTTACCACTGCTCCAGTATCTGGTGAACAAGCCAAAGCAGATTTCTCGCGCCCTGGCAGCCCTCAATAGCGCGGGTCCTTGTGTGGTTTCTGTCACGTCATCGACATCCCACAGCGGATGGGTTTGTACGATGATCGGCCCCGGCTCTTCATCACCTACGGCTTTTTGTACCAACAAGCG
>CAXUEY010000092.1:23119-24638 GCA_964250225.1 uncultured Ktedonobacteraceae bacterium
GCGTACATTTCCGGCAAACGCATATCATCATTCCAGGGACCATCAGGCTCCGGGCCAAAACAGGCTTCATTGAGCTTCAAGAGAAAGGGACCATCCAGGGCAGAAGCCTCCCGCATGAGGAGGATCTTTTCTGGTTGCTTCTGGTCGTGCTGATCTGCATTCATATGCATTTCGCTTTCATCGTTCCAGTACAATAAAGAACATAGGAAGCGATGGCTTCTTCTTATGCGCTCGCGTCACAAATACTCTTTGATTGTAGGAGCCACTACCGTCCCGATCTGGCAAAAACAGCGCGCTGGTGATTTGCCAGACCAGAATGAGAGGAGATTAATTGAGCTGCTCTTTCTCGATAGTCAGCGTCTCTTCGTCCTCCAGGGGCAGCTCGTCATCGTCCTCTGCATCCTGCTGCTGCAAATGCAAATTGCGATTCGCGCGTTTGGCAGGACGGCGCCCCATCATCTCCTGTTTCAGGCGATCACGTTTAATCTCGCGTTTATCGCGCAGTTTCCCTCGCATATTCTCACCTCCTCTCTGTGTGTGAATGTCGTGGTGAACTGCTTGCGAATAGATGAATAACGCAAGCGATGCAATTCCTGAGATCTTTCTACACAGTGCATGGATTTCTCCGTGTCATTTTTCCTTCTGAGTCATACGGCGGTGCTTCTTTCATACAGATGAAAGCTGAACACTGTTTATAGGGTGGAACTCAAGACAGCATGAGGAGTTTTTGAGGCGAAAAAGGTTTCTCGGATCAATGCTAAGCTGCACATTCATCCTCTTGAGCATAGAGAGATCGACTATGCTCGCGAAACGCTGTTGAGATGAGTTCCGCCGTGATACGCTATTGGTGTACGAAGATTGTGTACATTGTCCATAGAACTCACCTCCTTTTACAAATATGTTCTGTCTAACCATCGATGTAATGGGCTAAGAGACGTTCAATCTGAGAGAAGTATACAAGTAGAGTTTCAAAAAATCAAGGCTTTTTGGTGGTGATTTCTCCACTTTCTCCGCCATATTCTGGACATGTGTAACCCGTTACGTATTTGTTTGAGGGAGCCAGATCAAGTCCATCTCCGGGACACATGCCCCTGGCTCTCAAAACTTTTTGTTGGGGCATACATTTGAAAGGAAGGTTCCATTCATGGACAAATATACACATTCGGATCTCAAGAAACGGCCAACCATCGCCCTCTGGGCCAGCGTCCTGGTGCTTGCACTGCTCTTTGTGCTGTCGGCCTGTGGAAGCGGCGGCTCATCCAGCCCATCCAGTCCAGCTCCTGGCGGTGGTAGTACACCTACACCAACCAGCGGGAACGGTGGCTACAACATAGTAATGCCTACCCACAACTTCCCCCATACCTTTCCCCATCAGAATTGGCACAACACTAATCTGATCGGGCAGTGACCAATCCTCTACCCATTTTAGCCTGTGGTGATAGTGGCATAGAGACGAGGGGGCCCCCCAAAACAAAAGGCGCCGCGGGGTTTTAAAAAATTTTAGTATGAGGAAATTAAA
>CAXUEY010000093.1:0-24105 GCA_964250225.1 uncultured Ktedonobacteraceae bacterium
ATACACATCGGCGCCCGTGCTCAGGCTCCAGTGCGGCGCCAGGTCGGTCAGTCGGCTGGTACTGGACTGGGCGTTGTAAAAACGCTCGATGGAGAGGTCCAGTTGGGTCCCCTGGATGTGCAGATCACTGGCATGCACCACCAGGTTGCCATCCCCGACGTTGACCTCGACTTTGAGGTGGTCGTTGACGGTTTTACCGACATAGGTGTAAAAGCCGGTTTCGCCGTTGCCATCCAGGCCTCCCGCTGAACTGGCGGCCTGCACAAATGGCGCGGCGGGCGACGCGGGCTGCTGGGCTTGCCGGGTCTGCGGGTGCGGCGCGACGGTGCTGGCAGCCGCGGCGGGCGAGACCAGACTGCTCCAGCTACTCAGCACAAACAGGGACACGAGGACGAAGACCATGCCGCTACGCCAGAGATGCGGCAACAGGCGTACATTCCTCCAAAACAGATATTGGAACGTTTTTTCGAGGGGGGGGGTAAAAGATGTACATGATTCGAGAGGAATTGCTCTCTCGCAGGTGCAATCGAATGCACATGATCCAAAGACATCGATCCAAACTCCTTTTGAAAACGAACAAAGACGCACAAAAAAGCCTGCCAAAGCGTTGGCGGAACACCAGTGGAAAGGGTCGCGAAAGGGAATACCAGAAGATTACCTACTGATAGGCACTGACGACACAGACGTAATCACCTTCTAAAGTGTACACAGAATTTTTCGAGACTGCAAGGGGTAATGGCATGAATTTACTAATAGGGAGGCCTCTTTTTCTCTTTCTAAGGTTTCCCAGAGGTTTTAAGACATAGACTATACATTGTTTTTATCTAAGCAAGACAATGTATAGAACATGTCCTGGCTATTTCTCATAAATGTGGGGAAGGCGCGCAAGGTGTTTGAGGGAGTTGTTTTGCTGTGGTGGGGACATCTAGTGGATTATACCTGTCAGATGCTTCACATTGGGTACGGTCGGAGGCAGCTATTACATAAAAAGCAGGTGGGCAACGACTACATCGTCACACACCTGCTTTTGTATACTATAGCCTAGTACTCCGGCATGGCGGGAGCGGCGGCCTTCTCTTTTTCGGGCAGATCGGTGATCAGGGCCTCGGTGGTCAGGATCATGGCCGCGATACTGGAGGCGTTCTGCAGAGCGGAACGCGTGACTTTGGCCGGATCGGTGATCCCGGTGGCAAACATATCGGCGTACTGATCGTCGAGCACGTTGTAGCCGAAGTTCTTGTTATTCTGCTCTTTCTGAGCGCGGCGGATACCTTCGACGATCACCGAACCGTCTTTGCCACCATTGGCGGCGAGCTGGCGGATCGGCTCTTCAAGGGCGCGGCGCAGGATGTTGACGCCAGTTGCGGCATCGCCACTCAGCTTCAGCGTGTCCAGGGCCTCGATAGCGTTGAGCAGGGCCACACCACCGCCGGGGACCATGCCCTCTTCGACACCAGCGCGGGCCGCTGACAGGGCATCCTCAACGCGGGTCTGGCGATACTTTTGCTCGACCTCGGAGCCGGCGCCGACTTTGATCAGCGCGACACCGCCGGAGAGCTTGGCCAGGCGCTCCTGGAGCTTCTCGCGGTCGTAATCGCTGGTGGTCTCTTCGATCTGGGCTTTGATCTGGCGCACGCGAGCCTGGATGTCTTCTGCAACGCCGCGACCCTCAACAATCGTGGTGTCCTCTTTGGTCGAGACGATCAGGCGAGCCTGGCCGAGGTCAGCCAGGGTGGTGCTGTCGAGACGGCGGCCCATCTCTTCGCTGATGACTTCGCCACCGGTCAGGATAGCGATGTCGCGCAGCATCTCTTTACGGCGGTCGCCGAAGCCTGGGGCTTTGATGGCCAGGACGTTGATGATCCCGCGCAGTTTGTTGACGACCAGGGTGGCCAGCGCCTCGCCATCGACATCCTCAGCGATAAGTACGATCTCGCGGTGCCCCTGCTGGGTCAGCTTCTCCAGGATGGGCAGGATGTCAGCGACGGCGCTGATCTTCTTGTCGGTGATCAGAATGTGGGAGTTCTCAATCGAGGCTTCCATTTTCTCCGCATTGGTCACAAAGTAGGCCGAGAGATAGCCCTTATCGATCTGCATGCCTTCGACATACTCGGTCTCGAAGTTGGTGCCGCGCGAGGACTCAACGGTGATGACGCCATCTTTGCCCACGCGGTCCATAACCTCAGCGATCAGATCGCCAATGGCCTCGTCAGCAGCAGAATTGCTCGCGATGTGCGCGATATCCTCGCGGGTCTCGACGGGCTTGGAGTGCTCGTGAATAAAGTTCACGATGGCCTCGGTCCCTTTGTCGATGCCCAATTTCAACTGCATGGGATTCGCGCCGGCGGCCAGGTTCTTCAGGCCCTCGGTTACGATAGCCTGTGCCAGAACGGTTGCGGTAGTCGTGCCATCGCCGGCCACATCGTTGGTACGGGTTGCAGCCTCTTTGAGCAGTTGCGCGCCCATGTTCTCGAAGGGGTTCTCCAGCTGGATCTCCTTCGCCACGGTCACGCCGTCGTGGGTAATCGAAGGCGCGCCAAATTTCTTGTCCAGAGCCACGTTACGGCCTTTGGGGCCGAGCGTCGCCTTCACCGCGCTGGCCAGAATATCAATGCCCTTCTTGAGTGAACGGCGAGCCTCTTCATCGAATACAAGCTGTTTTGCCATTATATGTGTCTTCTTCCTTCGTTAGCCGATAATAGCGAGAATATCATTCTCTTTGAGAACAAGAAACTCTTCGCCTTCCAATTTAAATTCCGTGCCGCCATATTTGGCGAACAGCACGCGATCACCCTCGTGGACATCCAGCGCCGCGCGCTCGCCGCTTTCCAGCAAACGACCACTGCCAACGGCCACAACCGTGCCCTCCTGGGGCTTCTCTTTAGCGGTATCAGGAATCACAATGCCGCTTTTAGTAACTTCTTCTCTCGCGGCTGGTTTTACGACCACGCGGTCGCCAACAGGACGAATCTTTCCCACGACGAAATACTCCTTTATATTCAACTAGTGAACGAGTAGCGCTATTAGCCCGACATCCAACTTACAGATCGTAGTGGATCACCCCGAAGACGGTGATCGAGCGATAGAGCGAATAATCACAGTTGCACGGACCACCAGCAGCGCACCCGGTGCAGCAGTAGATCCTGCCCTGCACGACGGTCGGCGCCCAGAAAAACTCGATCTCACAATTTGCACAGCGAAAAACCTGGTGCGCTGCCGGTTTGGGGAAGTGCGCCTGGGTCGGCTGCGACTCAGCGCTCTGGACGCGGCGCTGCTGGTCAAGCGGGTTGTGCTGCTCTTGCTTCATCTTTGCGGGCCTGTGCTGCTTTCTGTGACCGTTCAATGTTCCGTGCATCAGTATCGCACACGCTCCGTTAGAATGACGTAGGAGAAGTGTTAGAGAAGTGTTAGAATTTCTTCGCCATCCGCGCGTCCTGTCTGACGCACAGGTGATATAATAGAGCCAATTCACAGATCAACTTTGCAAAGAGGATAGCCAGATGGCGTATATTTCCAGTATTTCCGAGAAACAGTACACGATTGAAACCACGGAGAACGGCCAGCAGCGTGAGATCACCATAGATGGCCAGACCCACCAGATTGATTGGCAGCAGATTGCGCCCCTGGCAACCGATGCGAAGGGACACATCGCTCAGGGCGGACGCTACACCCTGCTGCTTGAAGGCCGCTCCTACGAGGTCTTCGCGCGTCGTCTCCAGAAGCCGGACGAGACCGAAGGGGCGACATACGAGATCCTGCTGGCGGGCCAGCGTTTCGAGGTTCATGTTGAGGACGAGCGCGAACGGGCACTGCTCGGCTCGCTCGCTTCCAGCCACGAAACTGGCGAGATCAAAGTACGCGCCCCCATGCCGGGCCTGGTGCTCAATGTCGTCAAGCAACCCGGCGAGCGCGTTGAACGTAGCGAAACGGTCGTGGTACTTGAGGCCATGAAGATGGAGAATGACCTGGCCACTCCCCACGGCGGCACGGTCAAGGAAGTGCTCGTCCGCAAAGGCCAGACGGTCAACCAGGGCGATGTGCTGGTCGTGATTAGCGGAGATTAAAAGAGGGAGCATATGATGGACACACAATTGCGCGCGCTACTTGACGAGATCCACCAACAGGGGCAGAGCAACGACGTCAGACACAGCGCCTATACCGAGCGCATGATGAACCTGGAGCCTGCCACGGCGCAGCTTATCAGCCTGATGATACGCAGCAGTAAACGCCAGCATATCCTCGAAATTGGCACCTCTAATGGCTATAGCACGACCTGGCTGGCCTGGTCCGCGCAACAAACGGGCGGCCACGTCACCAGCATTGATCGCGAGGAGCACAAACACGCGCTGGCCGACGCCAATCTGCGCCGGGCCACCCTGCGCGAACTGGTCGAGCTGCGTTGTGGGGATGCAACTGAGGTTGTGGCCAGCCTGCCCGGTCCGTTCGATTGCGTCTTCTTCGACGCGGACCGCTTCAGCGCGCCCGCGCAACTGGCTCTGCTGCTGCCAAAACTCACGCCCGATGCGCTGCTGCTCGCCGATAACGCGATCTCGCATCCTACCGAGATCGCTGGCTATCTGGCCGCGTTACAAGCACTGCCGGACTTTGAGCAGCTGGTAATTCCCGTGGGGAAAGGTCTAAGCGTGGCGTATCGCGCTGCACGCTGACCCTCCGCCTGGTGAGCAACCACGCGCCCAGATGAATGCCCGGCTCTTCTATCGCCTTGTAGAAGAGGTAGGAAAACGGGAGTATGACAAGGCCCACAAAGGTCCAGAGCACAATATCTCTACCCAGGATGCTGTGTGTATACGGAATACGCGGCAAAAGTGTGCGCGAGAAGTAAATAATGATGTTGAGGTGCCACATATATAGCCCATAGGAGATCATCCCGACCCAACGCAAGAAGCGCGTCTCAAAGAGCCAGCGTAGAAGCGGCGAGCCAAAGAGAATCGCGCCAACGCACAGGGCAAAGCCAACGCCCGCCAGCGGCTCCCCCAGCCACGCGTAGGCGGATTTGAACGGCTGCAAAAAGTTCAGGGCGGTAAAATGGGGCGTGCCATCGCGATCTATCTCTGCCTGCGCCTGCCAGAGCGCAACTCCGATCAGGACCAGCCAGCCGAGCCGCCAGCTCCAATCACTCAAACGTTGAAGGCGCGCTTTCAGCACACCACCATATTCAGGATGGTGCGCAAAGACATAACCGACGCTGATAAGCATCCCCAGCGCAAAGACTTCAAGATATTTGCCCTGTATCCCAAACGTGAAAAAGAGGAAGTATTTGAGCGTCAGGTGCGGCAAAGGGAAGAGCATGTGCGGGTGACGCTGAACGTAGACCCCAAAACCACGGATGAGCAATCCCCAGACAATCAGTCCCCCGCAGCAGCAGAGCACTGACCGCAAACGCTGCTGTGGGGTAAACGAGACGCGTCTGACGATCCAGCCGAACACGAGCGCGATCAGTGGTAATAGCAGATAAAATTGCCACTCAATCGCCAGGGTCCAGAACGGTCCATCGATCTGTTGCCAGGTGTGGGCAGATGAGTCCATGAAAAACGTCAGAAACAACGCGAGTTGCTTCCAGAGGGCAGGCAGTAAGTAGCGCGGATCAAAGAAAATAATCATCAGGGGTAGTGTAAAATAATAGCCTGGCCAGATGCGAAAAATGCGCCGGGTGTAAAATGCGCGCGCTGATGGCCACGTTTCCTGAAAAAGCAGCGCTCTGGCGTAAGGCAGAAAGAGCAGAAAGCCGGAGAGCACAAAGAAGAGATCGACGCCCGTTCTCCCCACAAAAGCGAGGGACGTGGCTAGAGGGTTCTGGTTGGCATTCCAGGGCAACCCCTGCGTATCGCTGATATGCACGCTCACCACGAGCAGGGCCGCCACAGCGCGCACCCCATCCAGCGCCGCAATCGTGTGTTTGCCCGTTTTACGAGCTTCCACTGGCTTTTCCACTGATCTCATCGTCATCCAGGTGAAAGGCGTTCGAGTTATCCGTTTCAATGTGCAAATACCCCATATGTCTCTTAAGAATGCTTAGATTGTACAGGAGAGGATGCACGCTGTGAAGCGTATGCATCTGAACGCATTATCTATATGAACGCATAATCCATAGAGATGTGCGACAATGAGAAAAATAACGATCCTTGAGGAGGCTTTCTTTAAGCAAATCCTGAGTGGTAATCGGGTTATTGAGATGCTTTCTTGATCTTTTGCGAGCTATACTCTAAGCAGATGAAAGCACCTGACAGGAGAATGTCTGTATTCTGCCGGATTTGGAAAGGCCTGGATGATCGCGCATTCCATAAGTTCTACGATGTGGGCCTCTCTCTTCGCAACTATGCTATAATGCCTCTGAAACAGAAGGAGGCCGCAGGAATCATGGATCAGCATCAAAGTAAAAACGCCGAGGAGTGGCGTACCACAACTGCCCATGCCGCTCGGCAGAAGACAAAAGAGCGGCAAGTTACGTTTATGACCAGCCCAGGTTCGGGAAACGAGGTACCCGACCTCTGCACCGCGGAGGATCTCCAGGGCTTTGACGAGCACGAACAACTGGGCTATCCAGGCGAATTTCCCTTCACCCGTGGCGTCCATCCCGGCATGTATCGTTCACGTTTGTGGACTATGCGCCAATACGCAGGCTTTGGAACAGCGGAAGAATCGAATAAACGCTATCATTTCCTGCTCTCCCACGGCACAAACGGCCTCTCGGTGGCCTTCGACCTGCCCACGCAGATGGGTTACGACGCGGACCATGCTCTGGCGGTCGGCGAGGTCGGCAAAGTTGGCGTTTCGATCTCCAGCCTGGAGGATATGGAAGTGTTACTGCATGGCCTGCCCCTGGAGCGTATCAGTACCTCGATGACCATCAACGCAACGGCCAGTATCCTGCTCGCGCTCTATATCGCTGTGGCAAAGAAGCAGGGTGTGGACGCGCACAAGCTCTCCGGCACGATCCAGAACGACATCCTGAAAGAGTATACCGCGCGCGGTACCTATATCTACCCGCCGCGCCATTCGATGCGGATCATCACCGACATTTTCCGCTATTGCGCGGATAACCTGCCACGCTGGAATACCATCAGTATCAGCGGCTACCATATTCGCGAGGCCGGTTCAACCGCCGTGCAGGAAGTGGCCTTCACGCTCTCCAACGCCATTACCTATGTGCAGGCGGCCATCGACGCGGGTCTGGATGTGGACACCTTCGCGGGCAACCTCTCCTTCTTCTTCAACAGCCACAACAACCTGCTGGAAGAGGTGGCCAAGTTCCGCGCCGCGCGTCGCATGTGGGCGCATATTATGCGCGACCGTTTCCACGCCAAAGAAGCGCGCTCGTTGATGCTGCGTTTCCACACCCAGACCGCCGGCTCGACCCTGACCGCGCAACAACCCGACAATAATATCGTGCGCACGGCCTATCAAGCCCTGGCAGCCGTGCTTGGGGGCACCCAGTCGCTACACACTAACTCTAAAGACGAGGCTCTGGCGCTGCCCACTGAAGAGTCAGCGCGGGTAGCCCTGCGCACTCAGCAGATCCTGGCCTACGAAAGTGGCGCGGCTGATGTCGTTGACCCGCTGGCCGGTTCGTATTATATTGAGCACCTGACCGATCAGGTCGAGCAGCAGGCCTGGGAGTATATCAATAAGATCGACAGCCTGGGCGGGAGCGTCTACGCTATCGAGCGCGGCTTTATGCAGGCCGAGATCGAGCAGGCGGCCTATACCTACCAAAAAGCGCTCGAAGAGGAGCAAGCGGTAGTCGTGGGCGTCAACCGCTTTGTGCTAGAGGATGAGCAGCGTCCGACCCTGCTGCGCGTCGATGCTGAGGCGGGCAAACGCCAGGCCGACAAAGTCGCGCAACTGCGCCAGCGCCGCGACAACGCGCGCGTGCAGCAAGCGCTGGCGGCTCTTGAGGCTGGAGCGGCTGGCAACGCGAACCTCATGCCGCTGATTATCGACGCGGTAGAAGCCTACGCCACCCTGGGCGAGATCAGTGATGCCATGCGCCGCGTCTTTGGCGAGCAGGGTGAATTTCGCAGTCTAGAATAGAACGACCAACTGAGTATGAATAACTGGAACGATGAACATATAGTTACACCACGCTCACAAGAGACAGCGCAGGCCGGACGTGACTGCGAGTGCAGCGTCGAATTGCTCAATGACGAGTGCACCGGCTCGGATCATCAGGCCGACGCACCCATCGGCGTCTTCGATTCGGGCGCGGGCGGTCTGACCATCCTGGCGGCCCTGCGCGAGGAGCTGCCGCACGAAAACTTCATCTATATCGGCGACACGGCCCATTGTCCCTATGGGGTGCGCGGCGACGCGGAGATCACGCAACTCACGTTGGAAAGCTGCAACTTTCTGCATGCACGCGGGGTCAAGCTCATTGTCGTCGCCTGTAACACGGCTTCGCAAGCGGCCCTGAGCACCCTGCGCGCCACCATCACTGGCGTACCCTTTGTGGGGGTCGTACCCGCGGTCAAACCAGCAGCCCGGCTCACCAGGAAAGGGCGTATCGGCATCGCCGCGACCAACCAGGCAGCAAAGGCCATCTATCTGCGCCAGCTCATCGACGAGTTCGCAGGCGGGATCACGGCCTTTGCCGAGGGCTATCCAGGCTTCGTGACGCTGGTTGAGCGAGGTCAATTGGAAGGCCCGATAGTAGAAGAGACGGTCAGGCAGGCCTTGCAGCCGATGCTGGCGGAGGATATCGATGTGCTGGTGCTGGGCTGTACGCACTTTCCCGCGCTACGCGCGGTGATTGAACGCGTAGCCGGACCCAACGTGCAGGTCATCGACAGCGGCCAGGCCATCGCGCGCCGCACGCGTGCTGTTCTCCTGGCCGAGGATATGCTCGCGTCTGCCACCTGGCACGCCAGCGGGGGCGGTGAGCTAGAGATCTGGTCCACCGGCGACCCGACAGCCTTCCGCTCTGTTGTCACACAAATTCTGGGTCAAGCTGTCCCTGTCCAGCAGGCCCATATCGTCGTAAAAGGAGTAGTATGACGGATCACAATCTCGCGATGAATGCCAACCAACCGACGCGCGACGAAGCCAGCCTGCTTGAGACGGGACTGATCGGGGCCGAATTGCTTGAGGCAGAGCGGCTCGATGAAACGCTCGCCGAGGCTCCCGATCTCGCCGCGCCGCTGGCCGCTGGCAAGCCATTGCGCGTGCGTTTTGCGCGCCATATTTCAAATATTCTCTCACCGGCAACCATCTCGGTGCCGATGATCCTGCTGGTCGCTTTGTACCAGGCCAGCAACCTGACTAACGCGCTGCTCTACGCGGGCATGACGCTTTTCTTCTTGAGCATCGGCCCCTTTGGCTATATCCTGCTCAACGTGCGTCTGGGCAAACTCACGGATGTGGATGTGAGCAAACGCAGCGAACGCGTCGGGCCATTTATCTTTGGACTCATCTCTATCTGCCTGGGCTGGTTTATGCTCGTGCTGACCCACGGCCCCAGCGCTCTGATTACCGTCCTGATGATCACAGCCATTAGCGGCCTGCTTATGATGGTGATTACGCTCTGCTGGAAGATCAGCCTCCACACCTCCTCGCTGGCGGGCGCGCTCACCATGCTCACCGCGCTCTACGGCTCAAGCATGCTGCCGCTCTTCGGGCTGCTCATCCTGGTAGGTTGGTCGCGTGTCGTCCTGCGCCGCCACACCCTCGCTCAGGTCATCGCCGGCTCACTGCTAGGCATCGTGCTCTCGCTGCTGATTTTGAAAATGCGCGGGTGGTGAAAAGCACACAAGAATGCCCTGCTCACTTTCACGTGGCAGGGCATTCTCTAGAAACATCTGGCAGATCATTCTAAAACGTCATATGTGGCTATCTCTCCTGTTGGCAGTTGAAGTTGAAAATGCTCGTTGCCGATAAATATCGGTGCAACCATAAGCTCGTTTGAAGAATCGCCTTCGTACACCGGTTGCCAGCCATGCGGCAGATTGACCCAGATGGGCACGGTGCGCGTGGTGAGCGTCTGCCAATCCACGATCTGCACATTGCCCGCCTGGCACTCGCCGACCCGAACCGGCAACTCGCCATCGACATACACATCGTCGGGCACATTGCTCCACCAGCGCTCGCGCTGCTGCCAGCCGAAAATGACGTATCGGCCATCGGGACTGAAAACCGGCGCTGTTACCAGATTCGCACCAACCGCGAGATACCCACTCATATCATCATCTTCCTCTAACCCACGTTCAGACGCGTTCTCCCACGGAGGCAGGTTTAGATGCAAATCACCACGACGCGTCTGCTCAATAAACTCCAGGCCAGACTGATCGGCATCGAACCATTGCACAGCAACAAGATCTCCCTGTGGCGAAAAAACAAGGTTCTCCGGCAAACCCGCTGGAAAAATCATTTCACAGGAATCGAGCAATTTCTGCTCTGGCCAGGAGAAACGTTCCCAAGTATAGCGATAGATGCTCGGAGCATCTAAATCGCTGAGACCAATATAATATTCGCGTATCAGACCCATTTGTTGCCCATCCACGCTCCAGGCTAACGCGATAGCATCCGCAGGCACGGTCACAAGCTCATGTGTCTCACGATCCCAAATTGCGCTACGATTGCCAGTGGATGAAACGTTATCCAGGTTCTGTGCACGAAGCACCTGCAAGGCTACAAACGGCTCGGTAGGGTGCTCTGCTACTACACGAAAAGGGGCTGCACCATTGAGTGGTTCAAATAGTGTCAAATCTAGCTGCATATGTCACCTACACTTATTTCCTTGATATACAATCAATTTGAGTGCAATATTTTTACCACATTTCTCCTCACCTCTTCATCCGTATCATGCTCCAATGTGCGGAGTGTGGCTATCATCTCGCTGTCTCCATAGGTGACGCTCTGCAAGATGCGACTGGCCTGGCACTTTGCATCGGCTCCCCCCTGCTGTAACTGGGCAAGGATATACCCACGGCAAAGTTTCAGGTACTCGTTTTCCAGATGGAGGGTATCTCGGCACAGACGGCGTAGCTGCTCACGGTCCTTTGCCTTAGTCGGCAGAACATATCCCCAGGTACCTTTGCAGGTGTGGTAAATATTCGCCGCGAGTTGCACGCGCTGGTCGTTGGGGAGATACTCCTGACAGAGCTGGATGCACTGGCTTTTCTGGCCTGCATGCCGACCCGTTTCCAGAGCAAGAATGAGGGTTGCGATCCACGCCGTGAGAGCCACGAGTACACGTGTTCCTCCAGGTGTACCTGATCGTGCAGGAATTACATCGTAGCCATAGAATTCTCCCGTTGGATCAGGATACGCCAGCGGGAAAATGAGCGGCGTCACCAGGGGATAGCCAATATGTTCTCTCTGACGCGGGATGCTCAGGTGGAAGACCCCCGACTCGATCACATCCAGCACGTAGCGGACAAACGGCACAGGAGGAAGATCCGCGCGAATATCCTCACCAGCGACGAGGATGGAAGCCTCCCGGATAAGGGCATTCAAAAAGCTGGTCTGTGTTGCCTCTTTTCGCGGCGTTTGCACCAGATCGCGCTCAGAGTAGGCGTGCGCATCGACCTGGACAGGGCTATTTTCTCGGAAGTTCCCGACAAGATGCTGGAATGTGGCGCTTTCATCCTCAGTGATGGTCCCGCGGAAAATCACGAAGAGATCCATATCGCTCGCATTGGGGGAGGAAGTGTGGCCAACAGCCGTACCGTCGCTGTAGCTTCCACCGAGATAATAGCTCCGAATGCGCGCCGGGAAGGTGTGTTCAAAGAGGTGAACAAGGTCATGCAAGAGCGAATCGAGATGTTCCTGGTCAACAGAGGCATACCATTGAGTGTTCATAGAGGGATATTCCTTTCCATCGCCAAAGCAGGCGATTTTCGCTCTTGTGTCACTTTACGCGATCATTGTGTTCCGATGAAAACGCCATTATAGTAGCACAGATAAACGTTTAAAGGCAATTGATAGCGTCTCTTTTTGGATATATGCGTCAAGCAAGAAAAGAGGCAGCCAACTCGACTGCCTCTTTTTATTGCTTGACGCACAAGCCGTTTTGCTACACGTTGGCGGGGATGCTCCCACTCGCGGTTGAGCGTTCGGGCAGTTGCGTGGAACGCTGGCGCGCGCGGATGGACGGAGCCTGTGCGCGTCGCGTTGAGGCGACGGTGGCACGCCCAACGATGCGGATGAAGAGGAACATCATGGCCCAGTTCACAATACCCAGCACGATCAGGAACCAGAGGTTGCTGACTCCCAGCGCGTTCAGCACCAGGTAGATGCCGCCGGTGATCAGGATATTGAGCAAGGTCGTTGGGATCAGGATCAGCCAGGCGAACTGCATCAACTGGTCGGAACGCAGGCGCGGCAACGTGCTACGTATCCAGATGAAGACCACGCAGAGGGCGTAGATCTTGATGATGAAGTAGCCGACGCCCAGGAGGTTGCCCAGGAAACCCCAGCCCAGCGCGCCAAGCCCGGTGAGGTAGCCCACGCCGGGACCGGACCAGCCGCCCAGGAAAAGCGTGCTGGCGATGGCGGAGACGATGGTCATGTTGCCGTACTCGCCCAGGAAGAACATAGCCCAGCGCATCCCGCTGTACTCGGTCAGATAACCGGCCACCAGTTCCGACTCCGCTTCAGGCAGGTCGAACGGCGCGCGGTTCGTCTCGGCCAGGCCGCAGGTGTAGTAGACGATCAGCATCAAGGGCTGCACCAGGAAGAACCAGGCCCAGGGGGTAAAGCCTTTGAAAATGAAGTCCCAGAAACCAATGCCTCGACCGGGATACATGTTGGAGGCCTGGAGGCCGATGATGTCGCGAATAGAGATCGTCCCAATGCCCGCGCCATTGGGGTCGAGCACGCTGGTCAGCATGATCACGCCGACCAGAGCCAGCACGAGCGGCAGTTCATACGAGATCATCTGAGCCGCTCCGCGCAGGCCACCGATCATTGCGTACTTGTTGTTGGAACTCCAACCGGCCATGACCACGCCAATCACATCCAGGGAACTCATCGCGACCAGGTAGATAATACCAGTCGCCAGGGCCGTTCCCGGCAGGCCAATGTAGGGTGAGAAAGGCAGCACGGCGAAGGCCGCAATCACCGGGGCCAGGAAGACCGAAGGGGCCAGCCAGAAGACGGCCTTATCGACGTTCGCAGGATGGATGTCTTCTTTTAACAGGAGTTTGACGACATCCGCCACGGTCTGTAACATCCCCCAGGGGCCGGTGTGATAGGGACCAAGCCGGTCCTGCATCCAGGCCATCACTTTGCGTTCGGCCAGAACCAGCAGGGTCGCGCTGGTCAGCACAAAGCCAAAGAAGGAGATAAAGGCCACCACGAACTGTAAAAACTGCCACGAGATAATCCCGTGATACAGTTCATTGATGATGTCTCCTGAAATCAATGCACTATGCATAATAGATAACTCCAGAGGGAAAGAGACGACTCGAACGCCGCCTCTTTCCTGAATGATTTACCGGTCAACCTCGCCCAGGACAATATCGGTAC
The DNA here is from genome assembly GCA_964250225.1 of uncultured Ktedonobacteraceae bacterium. GTDB lineage: Bacteria > Chloroflexota > Ktedonobacteria > Ktedonobacterales > Ktedonobacteraceae > Paraktedonobacter. Next base: position 13,483 of record CAXUEY010000093.1, read on the forward strand.
TGCCCAGAATAGCGATTACGTCGCTCATTTTATGGCCACGCAGCAATTCCGGCAGGATCTGTAGATTGATGAACGACGGGCCACGCAGTTTCGCGCGCCAGGGATATTCGCTGCCATCGCTGATGAAGTAGACGCCCAGCTCACCCTTGCTGCTTTCAAGCGCAAAGTACGTTTCACCACGCGGAGGGCGCAGGGCAATTGGCGTGCGTGTGCAGATCGCACCACCAGGCAGCTTATCCATAGCGATACGGCAGAGACGAATGCTTTCTCTAATCTCGTCCATGCGCACTTTATAGCGCGCGAAACAGTCGCCTTCTTGTCGCACCACGACGTTCACTGGCACATCGCGATAGGCGCCATAGGGACGATTGACGCGCAGATCCCATTTTACACCACTCGCGCGCAACATCGGGCCGGTCAGCCCATACGCAATGGCCTGCTGCTGATCGATATAGCCGACGCCCTGGGTACGCGCCTCAAAGATCTCATTGCCAGTAATCAGCCCCTCCAGCTCGACCATGTTCTTCTCGAACTGATCGAGAAAGGTCGAGCACTCAGCCAGCCAGCCTTTAGGAAAGTCGTGGAGCACGCCACCCACGCGCATATAGTTGACGTTAAAACGGCTGCCGCCGAGAGCCTCGAAGAGCGTGAGAATGCCTTCGCGGTCACGGAAAGACCAGAGAATAGGCGTCACAGCTCCCAGGTCCATCAAATAGGTGCCGACGCCAACCAGGTGGCTGGCGATACGCTGCAACTCATTGACCAGCAGGCGAATATATTGCGCGCGCTGAGGTGGTTCAATGCCCATCAATTGTTCAACCGCGGCAGCGTAGGCCGTTTCGTTCAACATCGGCGAGAGGTAATCGCAGTTATCCATATAGCGGATACCGCCCATAATCGGGCGATTCTCCAGAATCTTCTCAATGCCGCGATGCAGATAGCCAATCACCGGGGTACAATTCACCACCGTCTCGCCTTCAAGCGTCATAACTAGGCGCAGCACCCCATGTGTGCTGGGATGCTGAGGACCCAGATTGAGCAGCATCTCCTGAGATTTGAGTCCCTCCGGGGCCTCACCTATCCCAGGCATCGCGCCCTGATTTGCATTTGTGACCATGTGGGTTTCCTCTTTACTTACGTATAGGTCGGTTTCTCTATTATATCCAGCGTTATACGCGGATTTCAGGTAAAAAGATCTACTTTTCTAATATTACGCCCGTTGCCGATAGATAGACCACTTGCGCGCCGCGATAACCGACCAGCCCAGAGCGGTCAGGGCCATGATACCCCCATAGAGGTAGTGGTTGGGATCAGCGTAGAGGAAGGCGAAAAAGAACGCCATGCCCCAGCAGCCAAGACCAATCATGGTCGAAAAAACCACGTTCTGCATACTCTGGCCCCTCATGGCGAGCACGGGATTACGCACCGCGCTGGCGGGCATGTCGCGAGTCATCTGCGCGTTCTCTCTACGCTTCTCGTTCGCAGCACGGCCCGCACTACGTTTACGTTTCTTTGCTTTCGGCATACCAATTGCCATACTTTCCTGAAGCCCGCGGCTCTACGCTTCTGGCTCTTCTTTTGCGCCCTCAAAGGCATGGCCGAAGGTCGGGGTACCGGGGTGTAGACGCTCCTGCTGACCCTGGCCTACTTTCTTATACACCGCCTTCTCGACGCCTTTTTGCTGATACTGGCTGGCCACCGCCATATTTGGGTCAACCTGCGTGGTCGCGCGATCCTTCACCACCGCGGGCACCGTCTTAAAGCTCTTGAGTAGCGGATACCCCTCGAAATCATCATCCAGCAACATGCGACGCAGATCGGGATGGCCAGTAAAGCGAATACCATACATATCATATGTCTCGCGTTCCAGCCAGTTCGCCGTTGGCCAGACCGAGACCACGCTATCCACCTCCGGCTTCTCGTTATCCAGGCGTACCTTCACCTGCAACAACTGGCCGCGGGTCAGTGAGCGCACGTGATAGACGCACTCCAGATGATCGAGCATATCCACACCTGAGATGCAACTGAGCAGATCAAAGCCCAACTGGTCGCGCAAAAAACGGCAGACCGCCACCAGGTTGGTGCGATCTATCTCCAGGTTCAGGTACTCGCCCTTCAGAGTTTGCGTAGCTGGCGCCTTTCCCGTAATTTGAGCAATAGGAGCGAGGTCGCGCGCGAGGGCGGCATTCTGATCGCGATAGCCGCCTTTAGCGCTCGCAAGACCTCTGACACGTGGTACTAAATCCATCGGATCACTCCCTTGCGCCAGGCATAGACCAGGCCGAGCGCGAGCACAACAATGAAGAAGAGGATTTCGACAAATCCGAAAATGCTTAATTGCTTAAAAATGACCGCCCAGGAAATGATAAAGACGATATCTACATCAAAAGCAACAAAGAGCAGAGCAAAGATGTAGAAGCCCAGGGGATACTGGACCCAGGCGGAGCCAATGGGAGCCTCACCGGACTCGTACGTTTGTAGTTTTTCTTTGGTTCTTTTATGGGGGGCCAGCAGGTTTCCTAAAAGTGTCGCAACCATGACAAAAAAGAAGCCCGCGGCAAGCATAATACCCGCATACAAATAACCGATGTTGGTAGGTGTATTCAACGCCCTTCCCTCCGAGTAGTCGCCTGTGTTAGCTAAACAAGGCTCGAAATGCTGTTTTGATTATAGCACAGGGGAGGCAGAGCGACAATTTACCAGGAGTTTTGCCCACACAGCCTGCCAGCGTGCTGAACAGAGGGGAGGTGCGTATCTTCCTCCCCTCTGTTCAGCACGCACTTCTCTTGAGGTTTTTTAGGAAGCGGGCATGCCTGGCACGTTTACGGCGTCGGGTATGGCCAGCACTTGCAAGCCGGACAGATCAGCAGGAGTGGTCAGTTCAGCAAACTGCACAACAATCACCGTCACATTGTCCTCGCCACCACCTTTCAGAGCTGCATCGATGAGATCCTGGCTAAGCCTGTCGAGATCACCGCCTGGCTTGCTCACGATGTGTTGGATATCAGGGTCGCGCACCATATCCCAGAGGCCATCGGAGCAGAGCAGTAGCCTATCGCCGGGCTGCATCTCTTCTTTGAACGTATCGACCTCGATCACAGGCTTTTCACCCAGGCTGCGATAGATCTGGTGGCGTTTCGGGTGGGTATAGATATCGTCGGGCTGGATAATCCCGGCTTCAACCAGGCTGGCCACTACCGAATGATCCATCGTCACTTTGCGCAGACCTTGCTCCTGGCGATAGACGTAGGTGCGGCTATCACCCACGTTGGCTATATAGGCAGTCGTGCCCACGACCAGGGCCGCGGTCATTGTCGTGCCCATGTCCACGTGCGTCTCCAGGTTGCGGTTATGCACAGCCAGGTTCGCGTTCTGCACCCCATCGCTCAGCAATTGCTGAAAAGCCTCATCATTCATGGGAGTGGTGCTGGAGATCCTGGGCAGCATATAATCGATCACCGTTTGAATAGCCTGGCGGCTCGCGACTTGCCCATCGGCGTGTCCACCCATACCATCGGCCACAACAAACAGGCCAAATTGTTGAGGCTGGGAAGATTGTGTTCTGGTGCCCTGCGCGGCAAAGCGATTATCCTCGTTTGGCTTCTGTTTGCGCCTGAGGCCGGGGTTAGTACGCGTACCTACCATCATGTTGAGATTGCGACCATGCATCGCTTGCAGGCCATAGACGATTTCTTCTGGCTGATGAGATCTGTTCCCTTTCACCGTGATCTCTGCGTCATGCTGCTCACCGTTCATGCCAAAATTGGGCGGAAACTGCACAGTGGGCAGATCACTCACTGAAGGCGCGCTGGGAGGCATTGGCGCATCCAGCGGCGCAGTAGCTATGGGCATAGTAGCCGCCAAAGGCCCTGATCCAGCCAGGCGTACGCTCAAGCCAGAGGCGCTGGGCGAGAGAGGATAGCGGCAGTTGCGGCACATAGTATCGCTCAGGTGCACAGGCTGATGACAGTTGGGACAGGGTACTTCTGTGCGTCGGCGCGCAAGCTCGGCCTGATGTTGAACCTCGGCCTGCCGTTGAGCCTCAGCCTGTTCAACTGCGAAGCGTGCCAGTTCACGCCGACGTCTACGCACGCGCCCAACGTGGAGCGTCGCCAGAATCAGCAATAGCAACAATGTGACCAGTCCCGCGATCAGCCCGATTAGCAATGGTAAGGAAACGCTGGTTGACTGATCATGTTGTTGTTGCTGCTTTGTCTGCGGCGGTTGCTGCGCACAGGTCTGTGCCCGGTTTGCAAAGAAAGTCGCCGCTTTAAAGTTGGCATTCAATCTGCCAATCTGCTGAAAATTGCGAAGCGCCGTCTGGCAGGATTGCTGTGTTCCTTGATTATATGCATCCATCCCTCTATCCCAAAGATCGGTTAAGGAACCTGCGGCTGGCGTGCTGGCAAAAGCAAAAGAAAAGGGAAGAGGGAGTGATTTCAACGCGGCGTTGATAGAGGAGAGGTTCAGCATTTGTCCCCCCCTCAAGGACACTCCCGCCAGATTGCCCGTAGCATCCACCAGCGGCGTTCCAGGCTCAATACCATTTGATACAGGGGGTGTTGATGGGCTAACTGTGGGAACCAGATATTCCTGGAGCGGATTCGTACTCACAGGAGAATTAGGTACTCTGACTGACGGGTAGGAGTGCCCTGCACGCGTCAGACTCATGGCCATTGGTCTGGACGTAGAATCACGCGAAGGGAGAAGGGAAGGCTGTTGCGTAGGTGTTTGGAATGAAAAAAGGACGAACTGGTTCGGAACAGCGATGAAATTCTCTTGAACCTGGGAATTTTTCCCATCGTTACATGAGAACTGCGAAGTTCCCGGCAGCGTTCCGGCTGCCACACTACAGGAAACTGTGTCACCGAGCGATGAGAGAGATGGATTAGCCAACAAGTGAGATGGATCAGCCTGGGTATATGCAGTGCTGGCCAGGATTTGAATATCCTCTGTCGTTGTATTTGGTAAGGCACAGGTAGACGAATTTGGGTCGAACAAATTAGCGTCGGTCAGCACCCAGCTCACGCCCGACGAACCGAGCGTCGTTGTCACTAACACACCCAGCCCTGTGCAGGTGACTATGCTCCTCTGGGGATTGGTAGCGTTGTCACCATTGGTAGAGGTCACTTCCAGGCGCACAACCGAGGCGCCAGCCTTATCCCGCACATAGGTTGGATCGGCGGAAAGAGGGGCAGCCTGTCCATGAGCGCGCGCAAAGGCCACGGAAGGCAGCAAATTAGACAGGGCCAGCACCACCCCAATGAGCAGGGCAAATGTGAGGCGGCCCAAACGTGTATGTAGCCGGGTCGGCAAACTCTGTGTACTCATTGTGCTCCTTCTCCCGTTTATGGGCCTTCGATCTGATAATGTATAAATGTGAGTCTCCCACATGGTAGTAACCCTAGCGCCTCAGCACAGCGCGTAAACGCCGAAACATCTCTTGAGCCTGAACATTGGCAGGTGTGGCGTTGACAACAAAATTGCATTCGCGCCACGCATCTTCCAATTTCGCTTCCCGTTCATAGACCTGGGCCAGCACAAAACGGCTCGCGTGATCCGCCGGATTGATCGTCAGCACCTGAACAAACGCGTGTTCCGAGACCGGGAGCTGGTTCAGGCGCAGGGCGAGCTGGCCAATCGAGTAATGGATCTCCGGGCGTTTGGCATCGAGATTGGCAGCCTTCTGGTACTCGCTCAAGGCGGCGGCAAGCTGGCCCGTCTCTTCATAACTGCGAGCCAGGCCACGATGGGCCTCAAAATCGTACTGGTTCAGGCGCAACGCCTGGGTATAGGGGGCAATGGCTTGAGCGGGCAGATGGCGCACATACAGATAGACATCGCCAACCAGACGATGCGTTTCTGCATCGTTGCCATTAAACTGCAACGACTTGTTATAGGCGTTGATGGCCATCTCAGCCTGGGCTGGCTGACGCCGGGCAAAGACCTGGCCGTACATCTTATGCACCAGCGCATTATTTGGTTCCAACTGAAATGCCTGTTGAAGCACGCCCCAGGCTCCCTCAATACGCCCGGCGTTCAGATGATCCTGGGCCTGGCGCAGCAACATGCCGGCGCGCCCGCTAAAGCCACCAGTTCCACCAGAAGGCGGTCCCGCTGGGCCTGACGGGCCCGATGAAGGAGGATAGGAGGGCAGGCGGTCGGAATTTCCGCTCAGAATGGTGGGCAGCACTGATGCCTGCGTGGAGGGCAGTGGCAAATTAATCACGGCCCGTTCCATATCGGCGGCGCTGGCCCAACGTGCCTCCTGATTGGGAGCCGCGTCCAGGTGAGGCGAGAGCGCTTTCTGAATGACCTGCTCAAAAGCTGGCGAGATATCCGGGCGCAACGTGCGTAGCGGCGGGAAATGAAAGATGCTCGGCTTATTATTGACTGCATCGTGGTGTGTCAATACGCGGTGCAGGGTCGCACCCAACGCGAACAGGTCGCTGCGCGGCTCCGGCATGCCATGCAGTTGTTCTGGAGGAGCATAGCCGACCGTCATGATAATCGTCGATTGGCGCTGCGATTGAAAGGTACGTGCAATGCCAAAATCGATCAGTTTTATCTCGTCTTTATCGGTGACCATAATATTGGAGGGTTTGAGATCGCGGAAAATGATCGGTGGAACCTGACGGTGCAGATAGCTCAAAACGCTACATACCTGCTGCGCCCAACTGCGCGCGCGCGCTTCCGAGACACCACGCGCACCATGCAGGCCACCAATGTTGCCCTCTTTTTCCAGCACTTCGCCCAGCGTACGACCGTCAATAAAATCCATCACCAGGTAATGCCGTCCATCTTCCACAAAAAAGTCGCGCACACGTGGAATGCAGGGATGGTTGAGGTCCAGCAAAAGCGTCGCCTCGCGCTTAAACCACTCTAAAGCCTGGCCGCGATCAGTCTCACTCTGAAAATCGTCGAGCATTTCTTTGACGGCGCAGGGTCGACTAAAACGCAAATCAATCGCGCGGTACACCGCTCCCATGCCACCAGCAGCGACAGGTTGTTCTATTTTATAACGCCCACCAGACAGCTCCGTGCCAGCCGGCAGACGTCGTTGCCCACCCTGGCCGCTCCCACCCGGCTGTCCCGAATAAGGTGTAGACGGCGATGGTGGGGTAGCCTGGCCGCCTGCACCACTTTGTGGGGTCAGGAGATTTCCAAAGGGCGCCACATTTTTTGGGTCAGATGAATAGTTACTTGCCATAGATTCTCCACCGCGTATCACTATTACTGCCTGATTTCCCGTTTGTATGTTTCCTTACAAATCAGGCCACGTTCAAGAATAGACAATCTTACCGGTCATTTTCTTCTGCTTTGAGCGCATTATAGCATATTCTTGCGATTTTGAGCAGTCTGATAATTAAAAAAAACAGAGACGATCAATAGTACAATGCAGTCTACGCCGCTTCCTCAAAAGGAGTCTAGTGCACACGCAATGTATACGCTTGCACCAGATGCCATTTCTGAGAGAGGTGATCCAATCCACCAACTCATGACCCGTGAACGCTTCTCGCGGTTAAAATAATCGCTCATCAGCGCGGTACCAGCCGGGAAATAACCCGCTTCCCCAACGCCCAGCAGCATGCGCGAGAAGAAGATCGAGGCAAAGCTGAAGGAGAAGGCAGTCAAGGCAGTAACCACGCTCCAGATGGCCACGCTGAGCGCGACAATATTTTTGCGTTTGGCGCGATCAGCCCACAGGCCCATAGGAATGGTACAGAGCGTATAGATGATCAAAAAGGCCGAGGAGATATAGCCAATGCCATCAACTCCACATTGGAGTTCAAGGGCGATCTGGTTGGCTGCCCCTGTCAGGACGTTGCGATCCAGATAGTTCAAGAAGCTGATCGCGAACATGATCCAGAACACATACATGGGATAGGACGAAGCTGCTCGCCCGGCAACACCCGCGCTGGCGTTGGATGGCTGAGATAAGTCACGCATAGACACCCCTTCTAAAAACTCGTTGAGTTGAAGGATGAACGAGGAAAAGCCCTGACAGAGCCGGAGTCCTGATCTCATTGGCCAGAACTGAACATCTTCAACTGTAGCATAGAAAGGATGGGAATGGAAGAGGAAGAGTACCTATAGCGTGGGCGGCTGATTGAGCATATCGAGGAAGCTCCACGCTTTCAGGTCGCGCTCAAGGTGAAAGCGCAGGAGGCTATGCGTCACCGCCTCCAGTTCCGCTTGTAGGGGAGCATTGAGACGTACCCGCGCGGCTTCACGCCAGGATTTCTCTTGCAGATAGCGCAGGACTTTAAAGGCGTTGATCGAGAGATGACGTTCCCAGAGATGCGAACATTGGGGGCAGACCACTCCGCCCAGCGAGGCCTTGAAGCCGTTCTCCTGGGGCAGCAGCTCGCTGGCACAACTGGCGCAGTTATGGAGAGAAGGAGCGTAACCAACGGCGGAGAGCAGGTGCAATTCAAAGTAACGCAGCAGCAACGAGGTTTTGCCGTTGACCGGTAACGCATCCTCTCCCTGTGCTTGAGCGCGTTGCAGGGCGAGCGCACCGGCGTCGGCGTCCAGGTAGCGCAGCGTTTCCAGCAGGAGCGTATAGATATCGCTGTGCTGCACGCGCTCTTCGACAAACCGGTCCACCAGTTCGGTGAGATAGAAGCCACAGGTCATATGCCAGAGTTCGGAGCGCAGACGCAAGAAATTCTCGCGCACCTCGGCTTGCGTGATAATATCCAGGTTGCGGCCCAACCCAAGTTGAAGCTGGCTGCGGCTGAGCAGCTCCAGATGCCCGGCCAGCTTGCTCACGGGACGACGCGCGCCTTTGGCGATGGCGTGAAACTTGCCCTTATAGGGAGTAAATAGCGTCACCACGCGGTCAGCCTCGCCGAGGTCGCGACGTTTGAGAACGATAGCTTCACTGGAATAACTGTGTTGCTGGCGCATATATGGACCCTGAAAAAGAAAAAAGACGCGATCTATACAATCACGTCTCATAGAGAAGGAGGCGACGAGCGGATTCGAACCGCTGGTGCAGCTTTTGCAGAGCCGTGCCTTACCACTTGGCGACGTCGCCCTGTATCAGCGAAAAATGGGAGCGGGAGACGGGATTCGAACCCGCGACATCTTCCTTGGCAAGGAAGTGCTCTACCACTGAGCCACTCCCGCATTTTTCACACCGATCTGAACCTCGTTGGAAGCTCTCTCGTTTGTGTAGTTACTATACTATGCCCTCAAAATTTTGTCAACTGGTTTTGGTGGCGAATTTTTGCAAATACGAAAGACTTTCCCAAATCCCTGCGTTTAATTGTTTCTATGTGAGGCATCAGGCCGGTTCTCCCACTGATAGTTCTATGCCATCAACAATTGGCAATGAAAGTTGCTTATACTCTTGCCACCGCACGCTCCCTTGCTGTAAGATGTCCTCAAAATCATAACCTCGTCATCTTACGATGCTAGCGATCTCACACAGGGGGACATGATGCCCGAAGAACGGAAACTGGTTAGTATTCTTTTCGCCGATGTTACAGGCTCAACCGCTCTGGGCGATAGCATGGACCCGGAGGATGTGCGCGCCCTGATGGGCCGCTACTACGAGCACGCGCGCCGCATTCTGCCCGCTTATGGCGGGACGTTAGAGAAGTTTATCGGCGACGCGGTGATGGCGATCTTTGGGCTGAACCAGAGCCACGGGGACGATGCGGAACGCGCGCTGGCCGCTGCTCTGGCTCTGCGCGAGGCTATTGAAACCGATGAATTCCTCAAGAACGTGTTTCGTCTGCGCATCGGAGTGAATACTGGCGAGGTGGTGGCGACTGGCGATCCGAGTAGCGGTGATTTTCTCGTGACTGGCGACGCGGTAAATGTCTCCGCGCGTCTGCAACAGGGGGCCAATCCTGGCGAGATCATTGCCAGCGAGCGCACCGCCAACGCCGCGCAAAACGCCTTTTTGTTTGAAGAGCAACGACTGTTACAGGCTAAAGGCAAGCCGCAACCTCTGCGTATCTTTCCGCTCAAGGGTCCGCGCGCCAAACGCCAGGTCGAGCGTCCGCCATTTGTGGGGCGTCGCCAGGACCTGCTGCAACTAGATGTGTTGAGAGAGCGCACGTTGGAGGAGCAACGGCCCCAACTGGCCTCTATCGTCGCGCCCGCTGGCACCGGCAAATCGCGTCTGCTGGAAGAGTTTTTAGAGCATCTTGATCCCGCCGATGGCTTCCAGGTGGCCTTCTCACGCTGTCTGCCCTATGGCCAGACCCTCACTTTCTGGCCCCTGCGCGGCCTGCTCACCGACCTGCTCGGCGGCGAACCCGACAAACAGCGCGTGCAGGACGTGTTTCGCAAAGCTGGCTATCAGACCGAAGACACCGCGCGCCTGGCGAACCTGATCCTCACAACCCTGGGTATGGAGGGCGAGAGCGCGAGTGACCGCGAGAGTATTTTTGCGGCCTGGCGTCTGCTGATCGAGGCGCTTTCCGGGCAGGCGCCACGCGTCATCATCTTTGAAGATTTGCATTGGGCCAGCGAAAGCCTGCTCGACCTCGTTGAGCATATCATCCACCTGCGCACCTCGGCCTCGTTGCTCTTGATCGCCTTGAGCCGTCCCGAACTCCTCGACCGACGCCCCACCTGGGGCGGTGGTCGTCAGAATTTTACCTT
>CAXUEY010000094.1:0-23911 GCA_964250225.1 uncultured Ktedonobacteraceae bacterium
CTTCATCACTGTGATGAGGCAGGCGGCTTCTCTGTTGGGGGTACAGAAGCTATAACTACTCCGTCATGTGGAACAGCGCGCTGGCAATCGTTTCAGGGTCGGTCTCGCCCGCGAAGGAGAGGACTTTGACGTGCGCGTTCTGGGCCTCGACTTGCTGGTATGCTCGTAGCGCCCGGTCGTGCTCTGGTCCGTAGCCAATGATGGCCAGCACGACATACATGCTTCCGGCGGCGCGCGCGATGGTGTTCTGGAACGCCGCAGTGTCGTCGGCCTCGCCGTCAGTGATGACCAGGGCCAGTAGTAGTGGACGCTCCGCCACTGGCTCTTTGCCAAACTCGTCGGTGTAGGTTTTTAGCAGGAGGTTAAAGCCCGGCATGATACGCGTGCCACCGCCCCATTCGATCAGATTCCATTTCTGGAGCAGGTTGTCGGAGTTCAGATCTCCCAGGTCATGCGCGCGCCCATCGGCAAAGGTAATCGTGCGCAAACCGCCGCCCTCTTCCTCTTCCGCTGCCTGGCTATCGGCAACTGCCAGCCGGGCCACGATCAGGCTGATCGCCTCGCGGATCGTGCTTTTTCTGGGCGTCTTGTCGTTTTCGGACGTGGCGTAGTTCATCGAGCCAGTGGTGTCGAGCAGGAGCATCGGCTCCTTTTCTTGTTCGGTATTCATAGACATGGTTTCTTTCTCCTTTTTGACCAATCATATCCAGGGTGCAAGTATGCCTTTTGCGAGGCTGAGGCATGCATCGTTAGTCCCTATATAAACGCTGGAACGTGCCTCTTTCTCAAATGGACTTCTCTTCCTTGCACGTGCAAAGGCTTGCTTACGCGGACAATGTATTACGATTTGGATGGTCCGCTGATCTGGTGGCGCATGGCCTCTAGCTCTGCATCGACGTTATGCTCCGAACTGATCTGCGCCAGTTGGTGATCCAGGTCAGTGGCCTGGCCGCCGCTGAGCAGACCCTGATCGCCCAGCGAACCGGAGTCCAGCAGCGCGTCAATGGCGTCGGCCCGCGATTGCATCTGCAAAACCTTTTCCTGGGCGCGCTGCATCGCCAGGTTCATGTCGGACGATTCTTTCGAGAGACCCGTCGCGACCTCGTTGATATGCACCGATGCTTGCGCGGCCTGATATTGCGCCTCGACCATATTTTTCTGCACGCCAAAGGTCTCGATGCGCTGCTCAGCCTGCCGCACGAGCATCTCGATCTTCTGGTGCTGGGCCGCGAGCTGCTCAAGCTGCTGTTTGTACGCCTCAACCTGGGCCGCCAGCGCTTCTTTACGCTGGAGAGCCATGCGCGCCAGGTCTTCGCGATTCTGTTGCATCGCCTGCATCGCCTGCGTTTGCAAGCGCGTTTGTTGTGCCTCGACCTGCGCCTCCAGCATCTCAATGTGCTTCTCGTTCTGCACAATCGTGACCAGCCCCTGGCGTAACTGCTGAAGTTGCTCTAATTGTTTGGTATAGCTGTAATTAAAAACCTGCGCGGGATCTTCCGCCTTTTGTAGCGCATTTTCAGCTCTCATACCTGCTACCAGTCTTAAATGGCTAAACAACGTCATCTTCTTGATCCTTTCATAATCGCAGGAATATGATCCTGCAACAATCATGTATTTATGAATACGGTTCTTGCTGTTCCCCACAAATCTCGGAGAGGAGATCCTGTGTTGTATCTTCGGCGCGACCCCTGGACGCGGCCTCGCGCTGCTCTGACGTGGGCTTTTTCTCTGATCTGGGGAGAGAAGCTCTCCCCTGGCCCGTTGCCGAATCCTCTCCTACCTGTTGCAGCAGATCCGCCGATTCTCTCACAGACGTGGCCTGCTGACCAGTCCCGGCGTCACGCGTAAACTGCTGGAGGAGATCCGCTGCATCCTCAGCAGGCTGTTCGGCGCGCTTGCGTTGCGGCCCCGAACTCTCTGTCACCTGTTGAAATAGCGCTACCGCATCGGGCGCCGTTTGTTCAGGCTCTTTCCGCGCCTGTTCCGCGTCTGTGAACATCTGCTGAAAGCGCTGCGGACGCTCCTCCACCTCTTGCCCCGACGCTTTCTGCATAGCTCCTGGACTCGTGATCACCTGCTCGAAAAGCTGCGCTACATCCTCTGCTGGCTGTGCTGGAGCCTTCTGCATAGCTCCCGGACTCGCGATCACCTGATTGAAGAGTTGCGAGGCGTCAGGCACAGGTGCCAGGTGTGGCTGCTGACGCTCAATGGGCATTGGTTGCGGCTGCTGATGTGCAACAGGTGTCGGGCGTGGCGGCACGTAATCCTGGTGAGGCGCGCTGGGAGCCTGGCGTACTGGTCGCGCTAGCGCTGCTGATAGCGCGATTAGCTGGCTCACTGTGTAAAAGCTCTCCATCGCCTCCCAGAGAAAGCCCTCGGCCCTGGCGTTTAACTCGTCGGTGGACTGCCCCTGGCTGATCTGGCCGACCATATCGATGCCGGTGCGCAGATGAAAATCGCCCAATTCCATCTCGCTCTTCATCTTTTCCACATGCGTTGTCACCTGCTGCGGGATCGCAACGTTGGCCGCATGCAGCGCTAACTCGTACTTAGCTAGCAGCCCAGCAGTCCATGTGCGCATCTCCTGGCTCGCACCGATGACGCCTTGCAGATGAGATGCCGGGATGCGCTGGTACGCGTCCCTGATATGCGGTCCCAGTTCGAGCGGCAACCTGTACGCCGTGAGCGTATACTGCGGATTTGTCGCGGCTTTCAGCGCCTCTTCAATGTATGGCTCGATATGTTCACAGAGCGCCAATGCTTGCTCGGACGTGATCCTGGCGAGCACGCCCGTATTTGTTGAATTGGCCGCAGCATCGGCCTTCAGCAACTCCTGCACAAAGACGACATTCATGCGGCACGCGCGCACAAACGCCAGGGCGTACCCCATTCTCACATATGCCTCCCACGGTGGCAGACCCTGGCCTATCAGCTCATCTACTTTATCGTCGATCTGCTGCCAGACCTCCTCAATCTGGCTCGCGGCACGCAAATAGCCCTGGATTGTGGCGGCGCTCACCGCACCAGCTCTCGCGCCCGCGAATAGGCGCTGGAACCATTGGCCCATATCTCTTCCTCGTTCCCGTTTTTGGCTGCACCTCACCGCGACAAACAATTTCCCCTCCCTATTGTATAACGTAGATTCTTACGTTCCACCCAATCAATACGTTGGCTCGATGGGAAAAAAGAAAAGTCGAGGAGAGCCAGGCTCTTCCAGAGGGCAATTCCACCCCATTGGCATCCTCTGAAACAGGAAATATGCGGCAAAAGATTGACAACGTCCCCCTCAATTCGCTAAAGTAGGGTCACGAACAATCGCTACTCTTTCATAAGCAAATGTACCAAAGCAAATCGACGAGGACTCTTCTGGCACGCTCGGAAGGTGAGGTGTTTTTATGGTGATGTGTCTGGATACTGATGAATGTTCACAGGAAAATCAGCAGGATGAACGTTTTTGTACGCGTTGTGGCATTCCCATCGCGGGAACATTTTTGCAGAACCGCTACGGGATTCGCGCGTTGAGTGGCAAGGACCGTATGACGGTCGTTTTTAGTGCCACAGATCGCCAGGGCGGTAGAGATGTGACAGTGCGCGTATTGCGTCCGAGCATGGCTACGCTGCAAGAGCGCTCGGACTTCTTGCAGGAGGCGGAACTGGCTCTGAGCTTCTCTCGCACCATGCATGAGCCGGGTAGTATTTGTGTCACCGATTATGGTGAAGATGGGCCTGTGGCCTTTCTGGTCAAGGCAGTGATGGATGGGGCTGATAGGCTGCCCGCTGAACACGCGAGCATGAGTGGAGGGCTGGACGAGGATCTATCCACGCCCAACCCGTCTACACTCACGGTTAGCGCAGAGCGTGCTCCGCTCAGGGGCGCCACGCCTGAGCAGGAGACGCCCATTCCAGCTGCGCGCCCGGTCTCGTCCAAATGGCTGATCAGCGGCGAGCACGCGTATGAGCAGGGACAGTACGCAGAGGCCCTGGCCGCCTATGACAAGGCGCTGGAACGCGAAGGGATCTCGGTGGAAGCCTATAACGGCAAGGGCGCGGCTCTGCTGTGTCTTGGCCGCCTGGATGAAGCTCTAAAGGCCTATAACCAGGCCCTTTCGTTGCAGCCCAACGATCCCGACCTCTGGATTTCGCGCGCCAACGTCCTGCACGAGCTGCGCCAGTTCGACGAGGAGATGTACTGCTACGAACAGGCCCTGACGCTCGATCCTAACTATATCTTTGCCTGGACCGGGCGTGGTATGACACTGGTGGAACTTGGACGGCACCAGGAGGCGCTGCAAGCCTTTGATAAAGCGTTGCTGCTCGATCCTCAACAGGTGGTTGTCTGGCAGGCTATGGGCGATACGCTTTTTAGCTTGCAATGCTATGACGACGCTCTGGTGGCCATTGACCGCGCTTTGCAGCTCGATGCCCAGAACGCCGCGCTCTGGGATACCAAAGGTAACATCCTGCGCCGCCAACGCCAGCCGGAAGCTGCCCTGGCTCTGCACCAGCACGCGCTCCGCCTGGCTCCCGAAAATGCGCTGATCTGGTTTGATAAGGCCAATGACCTCCGCGACCTCAAACGCCGCCCCGAAGCGCTGGACGACTACGATCACGCCCTCGCGCTTGACCCAACTCTGGCCGGGGCATGGTATAATCGAGGCAATGTTCTGGCTGGTCTGCATATGTTTGAAGATGCTCTGGTCTCTTATGGACAGGCTCTCCACTATGACGAGGGCCTGCTTTCAGCCTGGTATAATCAGGGTAGCCTGCTGCACGAACTCGGTCGCGACCAGGAGGCGCTGATGGCCTTTGATCGCGCCCTGGCCCTCGATGCACAATATATTGCGGCGTGGAACAATAAAGGGCTGGCTCTCTTCTCGTTGGATCGGATAGAAGAGGCTCTGGCGGCGTTTGACCAGGCAACGACGCACGCCCCGCGGGAGACCGATGCCTGGTATAATAAAGCAATTGCCCTGGAGAAATTGGGCAGACAAAACGATGCGGCTGCGTGCCAACAATGGGCACGCTCGCTCGAAGCGAAACAGGCGCCTGCCTAAAAACAATGCGCCTGCGCAGGAGGTGGCATGCGACGCTGCGCTGATGTGGCTGATTGTGGATTTGATAACCGGGATACCGATCATTTTTGCCGGGGCTGTGCCCTGCCCTTACTTGGCACTGCCCTCGCCGGACGCTATGTGGTCGAGGCCCTGGTCAGCAAGGGGGGATACGCGGCGGTTTTCCGTGGGGTAGATCAGAATTTATCGCGCAGAATTGCTATTAAGGTGCTACTCCCTAGCAAAACAACGAAAACAGAGCAAGAGCATTTTTTGCGCGAGGCCCGCATCGCCGCGGTGCTGGACCATCCAAATGTCGCGCCCATTCTTGATTATGGCAAGGATGGCCCCAGCGTTTTCCTGGTCATGCCACTTTATACCGCTGGCTCCCTGCGCAATCGCCTGGCCACGGTCAATGGTCCCTTGCTACCTAGCGAGGCGGTGACAAATTTCCGCCAACTGGCTGGCGCGCTCTTCTATGCCCATACCCGTCCGCGGCCAGTGATCCACCGCGATATCAAGCCGGAGAACCTTCTTATTCACCAGGAGGATCGTCGCTTGATTATCACTGACTTTGGCATTGCCCGCGCCCTGGAGCCAGGTGTGCGGGTTGGCAAAACGGTGACGGTGCGCGGCACAGTTGGGTATATGGCCCCCGAACAGACCAGCGGCGTGGTCGATCCGCGCAGCGACCAGTTCGGCAGCGGTGTGGTGCTCTACGAGATGCTGACCGGCTACCACCCCTTTGATTCCGTCGGCGGCCCGGTGCGTCCACCCTCGCTTTTCAATCGCGAACTGCCCACTTCTCTGGATGCGGTTGTGCTGCGCGCGCTACAGGGCCGGCCTGAGGACCGCTTCGCTACCATGCAGGACTTTCTGCTGGCCTTTGACGATGCCGCGCACTCTGGCTCCGGCACCGGTTTCAGCCTCACGCCACAACATGCCGCGCTGGAACAACGTAGCGCCTCGCCCTATGTGCGCCACATGACCAATCCCGTTCTGCCCACCCAGGCGACCAACGTCAATAACGGCGATTCTTCAGCCCGCCAGAAAGCTGTGCGCGTGGCCAATAGCACCAGCGCGCGCGAAAAGTGTCTGGAGGGCGATCAGTGCTTGAAACAACAGCAGTACTCGCCCGCTCTGCATGCCTATGAAGAGGCGCTGAACCTGGACCCGCTGAACTTCCACGCCTGGAATGGCAAGGGCACGGCCCTCTACAGCCAGGGCAACTACAAACGCGCCTACGACGCCTATCAACGCGCCACCGAGATTGACGCCGAAAATCCCGTCGTCTGGGTTAGCGCAGGATTGGCCTTGAACCGCCTCAAACGCTTCTCACAATCACTGGTTCACTTCGAGCGCGCACTCGCCATCGACCCCACGTATGTCGCGGCCTGGAACGGCAAGGCCGACGCGCAACTGGATATGAATATGCCAGAAGAGGCCATCGAATCCTATGCCACAGCCCTGCACTATGACGAGCAGAGCTTCCAGGCCTGGAATGGTCTGGGCAACGCCCACTCGATCCTGCGCGACTATGGTGGAGCGGTTGATGCCTACGAACGCGCTCTGCGGGCCAATCCACGCAGTGCAGTGGCCTGGTGTAACAAAGCAGAAGCTCTGCTGCGCCACGGCCATACCCGCGCCGCCCTCGATGCCCTCAACGAAGCCACCGAACTGGATCGCAGCTACACGCGCGCCTGGACACTCAAAGGCGATGTCTACGAGACTCTGGGCAACCTTCAGGAAGCGCAGAAAGCACGTAAACGCGCTAAACCCTGGGGGCTGGTGAACTAGCCCGGCACACCATAAAGTGTCGCACGCCTATCTTGTAGAAGCAGCACGAGGTAGCTGGCATCTTCACGCACCCACGCTAATATAACATGCCCGGTAGCGCGCTCGTGTGCTCTATGGTATGGGTAGCTATCGGCAAAAATAGACCGCCTTAGTTTCAGCAGGACCCCCTTAGGGAGAAGTACTAATAGACAACGCGCACTTCTTCCAGTTATACTTGTTACAGATCAATCATTTGATAAAGATGTTTTCGATCCTACAAGTAGTGCTCTCCCCGTAGATCTTCCCTTAACCATGCATTGTATATCTTTACATAACATAGCGCAAAGGAGATTTTTATGGATCACCGGCATATTTTTCACGTAGAAGATGTCACCTGTGAGCACTGTGACGCACGTGTGCGCAATGCGCTTCTGGCGCTGCTTGGCGCCAAACAGGTGGATCTTGTGCGTACTCCCCAGGATGAAGCCGCAGTTGTGTTTACTACTAGTGAAGCGCTGGCTCATGAACAGATCGAGACGGCTATCACCCAACAATCAGCTGGAACCACCCACCATTATCGTGTTCGTTGGGATGCCGTAGAGCACTAGACTTGCAGAACGACAGGCCGCTGCGGAGAAACAGGTTTGCTCTGCGAAAATATCTGGGGTTTGAAGGGTCGTCCATTATATCTACCGGGTCAGCATTGCCCTTATGTACTGCATGCTGACCCCTGAGTGTGAGGCTATTGAGGCCTATCCAGGGAAGGTATGTAGAAATCAAGGATGGGGTGGATATGTTTTATCATCGTGAGAAAGGGAGGCAATGATTCGCTTATGTTAGATAACACCCGCGTGCCCACACTACAGCCGCTTCTCCCCTGGATTACCGTTCTCCTATCCTCCGCCCTCGCGTGGCTTCTCACCGTGCAACAATCCTTGAGCATGTATTCCCTTTCACTCCCACAATTTGGGACGATGGGACTCGCTGCTGGCCCCTTTCTCCTCTTCTGGACGGTCATGATGGCTGCCATGATGTTTCCCGCGCTCGCTCCCACAGTCGCCAGCCGGTATCAGCAACAATGTCAACAGAGTAGCGCCAGGAGAGCCTTTTGCCACATGCTCATTTTTCTCGTAGGGTATCTCTTAATATGGATGCTATTTGGAGCACCTGTGTTCCTCGTGGCTCAATTGGGAGAACAGCTTGTGTTTCATACCCCTGTGCTGGCCATCGGCCTGGGCATCGTTTTGCTTCTGGCAGTTGGCATCTATCAAATGACCCCTCTGGAGAAACACTGCCTGATGCACTGCCATCCTCTTTTCTCCTGCCATACCAGAACACCTGTTGCTTGCTCTCTCACCTCTCAATTTCGCTCAGGCCTGATCCACGGATTGTACTGCCTGGGCTGTTGCGGCGGCTTGATGCTGGTCATGGTAGCTGTAGGGCTGATGAATCTCCCCTGGATGATCCTGATTAGCGTCGTCATTTTTATTGAGAAAACCTGGAGCCAGGGCGTCCGCCTCAGCTTTTTCGTAGGCTTTGGCCTGCTAATCTTTGCGGTGCTCGCCCTCACCGAACCCGCGCTTTTAACAGGACTCTATCGGCCCATCTAGCTGATAGCATGTGATGCACGTATTCAGACGGTAGAGAGCCTGCTATCCCTCTTCACATGCAAAAAGAGTAGCAAGCTCTCTACCGTCTGAATTAGCTGGTGCTAATATTGCGCCGCATGGCCAGAATACCCAGAAGCAGTGCAGCGAGCGCCGAGATACCCAGCACCAGTACATCTGTCCCAAATTGATCCGAGGACTGATAGAACAGTGCCATCTGCAAGGCGTGAATGCCGTAGGTCAGCGGAACAAAGGCTGCAATCGTCTGTAACACCTGTGGTTCAAAGGCCAGCACACTAATGCCGCCGGCCAGGAAAAACAGGTAGAGGGCCACGTTGATCCCGATGGCCGAGACGGGCTGGATACGCTGCATTAGCGCGCCCAGTGCGACCCCCAGCGCCGAACTGAAAAGAGAGACCAGAGCGATAATCAGCAGGGTGGTGAGCCAGTAGATGCCCTCTGGTTGCGCCCAGCCCAGCACATAGGTGAGCAGGAGTACCAGTACACCCAGCCCAAAGGTCATGAGAAAGCCGGTCAGTACTTTTCCGCTGATAATCAGGCTACGAGATACTGGCGAGAGCAAGAGTTCTTTGACCGTGCGCGTCTCCCATTCACGCGCGGTCGAAAGACCGCTGGAAATCAGCCCGCTGATCATGAGCAACAGGATAATAGTCGGCAGCACATCATACTGAAAGATCTGGATATCTTGTCGGCGCAGGTCTTGTTCTCGCATGCTAATGTGAACCGGGCTGTTTGATCCCTGAGCCTGGTAGAATTGCGTAATCGCATCGGGAACCGAGCGGCGAATGTCGTTGGTGAAGTCCAGGTTGAGGTTATTCACCTCAACGTCGATCTGCGTCGACTGGTGTTGCTCGACGCGCCGGGTAAAATCAGATGGAATGGTGAGCACGGCTACTACATCCAGATTTTTGAGTAGCGCCTGAGCCTGGGTCTCACTGCTCACGTCAGTCAGACGAAACACATCGGCCTGGTGAAAGATCTGCGCCATTTGCGCGCCCTTTGCACCCTGGTCTATCTGCACCAGGGCCACAGGGCTGCGCCCAACGGCGGCAGCCCCCAGGAATTCGATCAGCAAAAAGATCAGGGGCGGTAAGACCGTCGCTGCCACGTTCACAGGCTGGCGTATCCAGATCATCAGATCCTTTATAATGATTGCCCAGAGGGCGCGAAAAAAGTTGCGTTGCATAAGAATGTCCTCCTGACCCCGTTAATGAGCAAGGGTGCTTCGCCGCAAAACCAGTGTGGTCACAATAAGCAGGCCCAGCGCGTACAGAACAAGAATGAGCGCGTTTCCGCCCACGCCATAGGTGTTCAGGTCAAAGCCGTGGAAGGCGTGCTGCTGCAACACAATGGCATAATAGACCGGGAAGATCTTCGCCAGTACCTGAATGATCGGCGTATTAAACGAGATAGGGCCGAAGGCGCCGCTTAAGAAGAAAAGCGGAATAGAAGAGCCTATCGCCAGGGCCGTCACCGCCTGCCAGCGCTTGAGTAAGGTGCCAAGCAGCGTGCCAAAGGCGACAAAGATGAAGAGCGTGAGCGCCATAACCCAGACCATTTCACCCCAATTGACAGGGTGTACGCCGATAACCCCAATGACCACCAGCAGCACCAGCAACGTTCCGAGGATGTTCATCACAAAAGCGGCGAGCATCTTGCCGGTTAACAGAGACCAGCGGCTGGTCGGTGAGAGTAGCAACTCTTTCATCGTCTCCCGCTCCCATTCTTTCGCTGCCGAGACTCCGGCCAGGAGCGCGCCCCCGATCATCAGGCTGATCACGATAATTGAGACGGAGAGATAGGGAATGTAGTCGGTATCCTGGCTGTACCAATCGATTTCGTGTGGCGTGACCGTCACCAGGCTGGGATACGCCTTCGCGTAAAAAGTGGTGATGGAGAGCGGAATAGCGCGGCGAATATCATTGGTGAAGTCAACACTGAGATTGTTGATCTGCACGCCCACCTGTACCGGCTGGTTGGCACGTACCTGCGTGTCAAAATCGGGTGGGATCGTGACCACAGCCACAATTTTTCCCGCGGCCATCTCCTGGCTGGCCTGGCTCACGCTCGCCGTGTGTAGACTGAACGAGTGCGCGTGATCCATCGCGCTATAAAACTGGTGCGCGTATGGCCCGTTCTCTTGCATGACGACGGCGGTGGGCGCGTGGCTGCCCGCCAGCACAAAAAGACTCATCATAATCAGCATATTGACCGGTATGAAGACGCTGACGATAGTAAAAGCGCGCTCGGTCAGGGCGCTGCGCATATCTTTTTTCATGCATGCCCAGATGACGCGCATATTTCTTGTAATCGCTGTCATAGTTCAGTTCCTTCCTAATCACGCAGTTCGCGCCCGGTCAGACGCAAGAAGATCTCGTCCAGGTTTGGCTCGCGGACAGCGATGTTGCGCAACTCGCTTTCGCGCGAGACAATATTGATAATCGATGGCACGACATTACTGGTTCCCTGCGTGGTCACGGTCAGATGTGCCCCATCCTGTAATACCTCTTTCACACCCTCTAGCGCCCTGACTTCCTCAATCGCCCTCAGTGGTTGCGCGCCCTCCAGCTCAATGACGCTACCGCCGTAGGTCTGTTTGAGATGCGCGGGGGTATCAACGGCAATCAATTTTCCGCGGTCGATGATGGCCAGACGATCACAGAGGATCTGGGCCTCTTCCAGGTAGTTGGTCGTGATGAGCACGGTCTTACCCTGTTCGCGTAGCGCGAGAATGTAGTCCCAGATAGCACGTCGGGCCTGCACATCGACGCCGAGGGTCGGCTCGTCGAGATAAATCAGGCTGGGATCGTGCAGCAGGGCGCGTCCCAGAGCCAGACGGCGTTTCATGCCGCCGGAGAAGGTGCCGACGCGCGAGTTTTTGCGGTCTGTCAGTTGCACCAGATCCAGGATACGCGTCATACGCTCGGCCTTCTCTTTGCGCGGAATGCCAAAGAGGTCGGCGTGAAAGTCCAGGTTGGCCCACGCGCTCAGTTCTTCGTACAGCGCGGTTTCCTGAGGCACCGCGCCCAACAACTGGCGCACCTGGCGTTTGTGGGTGCGCAGATCGTGACCCATGACCCTGATGGTCCCGCTGCTCGGATCACTCAGGCCGCTAATCATATTGATGGTGGTCGTTTTACCGGAGCCGTTTGGTCCCAGCAATCCGAAAATCTCCCCCTGCACCACACTCAGGTTGAGATGATCTATAGCTTGAAATGCTTTGAAATGTTTGCAAATGTCGATTATTTCAATCGCGGGTTTCCCAGTGTGCTCCGTCGTGTCAGAGGTCGTCATGGTTTCGAGTTTCGACTGATACATGCCGCTTCCTTTCTTTCCTATCCTCACATGAGAATTGACTTACACTTCATCGCATGGACGTTGATCTATATCTGAACGCAGAAAATCGGGCAACAGACCAAAACGATCTCCCATACCCGGCCCGATGGCGGAGAGATTGGCAACGGTTTTCTGTAAGAGCAAGCACAGCTCCTGCTGCTTTTCAATGGGGATGCCCTGGAGCGCGATTTGGGTAAAGCTTTGGGTGACCTCAAGCAAACAACTCGCCAGATCGCGCCCTTCGGTGGTCAGGTAGACCTTGACCACGCGCCGATCCTGACGATCATGGACGCGTTCAACCAAAGCTACCTGCTCAAGCCGTTTGACGATGCCTGTGACCGTTGGGGCGTCGAGGCCACGTCTCTGGCTCACCGTGCCAATGGCCAGACCATCCTCTTCCCACAAGGCTATGAGAATCCCCATTTGCGGCGGGGTAATCGCATAGGGCTTCTTATGCTCCTGACACCAGCTTTTCAGCCTCTCATTAAAGGCGTAAGCCCAGCTCCGTTGAGCGTAGAAAAGCCAGTACCCGAAGAAGTCATCGGCTCGATTTTCCATAGTTCACCCCTTTGCACTCTGTCTGACTATACTACTTAGCGTACTACTATTTAGCATGCTAAGTAGTATAGCAGAAAAATGGAGAAAAAGCAAAGGGAGGCCTTTTGTCCTATCTATACATTATCTCAAAAGGTCAACCTGGCCCGCGGGATGCGTAACCCGCGGGCTATCAATAGAATTATACAGGCCGCCATATCTTAACTGTCCCGTCCTGACTGGCAGAAGCGATTTGCTTGCTATCTGGAGACCAGGTTACATCCCAAACAGTCTCGTTCTGGCCGAGATAGACTACATGTGTGTACCAGATAGGGGTCCGGTTGGTGCCTGCGACAGCATTCCAGACGAACACTGTTCCATCAGCGCCTCCCACCGCAATCTGTTGGCCATCGGGCGACCAGGTCACGCTCAGTAACCCTGCAGCATCTCTGCCACGAGAAGTCACGGTAGCACTCGCCAGGGTCTGTCCCGTTGTGGCATTCCATTCCTGGATCGTACCTGTTTCTGTGTCACTACTGCCACTCGTGGATACAATACGTGTGCTATCAGGGGACCAGGCCACTCCCCAGACTGGTTGGGTATGTCCGCGATACACGAACAGGGTCTTACCTGTCGCCGCATCAAAAATCTGTACAGTATTATCCTGGCAGGCGAGAGCAACACGGCTGCCGTCGGGGGACCAGGCAACTTGCCTTATTCCGCTGGAACTTCCCTGGTACACAGTTATGGTGTGTCCAGTGAGAGCGTTCCAGATTTGCACAGTTCCATCATCACTACCAGAGGCAATGCGCGTGCCATCAGGAGACCACGCAACTCCCCAGGCCGCCTTAGTGTGAGCAGCATAGGTTATAATCTGCCTGCCAGTCATGGCATCCCAGACCTGCACTGGACCTTGAGGATCGGTTGTAGCAATCATTTTGCTTGTGGGCGACCACGCTGCAAAGTAGATCCCAGCTTGCGCGTGTCCATTATACCTCACCAGGATCTGCCCACTGGCTGCATTCCATACCTGGACGGTGGAGTCGCCGCCGCCAGAAACCAGGCGTGTGCCATCGGGAGACCACGCGACTGTATCAACAGGCTGGCCACGCCCTTCACCCTGATATGTCAGAAGAGCATTGGAGATCGATATGAGTGTCGGCTTTGAGGTGGGGGCCGTTGTGGGTGGGGACGCGGCCAGACCAGTAGCTTTTGGGGATGGCCCTCCACAGCCAGCGCAAAATACGATGCATAGTAACGGCAGGCAGAACAACAGGCGATATATGCCTATAGAGCATAGAGATGCGCTGTCTATTCTTTGAAATGGCATCTTTCTTCCTCCTTGAAATACGACAAACCTGGGCAGAGAGTACCTTGATAACCATCAGTATAACATACTTGCGCTTTTCTAAATGGCCTTGTTCATCAATAACTGAACATTGACAGCGCGCAAGTCCACACGATAGTATGTGGAGGGAGAGTATATGCCCTCTCTCCATATCTTCTTTCTGGGAGGAATGCACCTGTGTCATCAATCTACTGGCTGGCGCGCGGCGGTAGCGCTCTGGCGGGCTGGACTCCGCGCCCACTGAGACACGCCCTGGGGTCTGTGATGAGTTCCGCGAGCTACCTGGGCTGGCGTTCCAAGCGTCTGGTTACGCAGCAAAATATGTCGAATGTGCTGGGTTTGCCTGTGAACGATGCCCGTGTCAGGCACGCGGCTGCTGACTCCTGGAGCAAGTATGGCCGCTATGCCTCGGATTTTATGTATTTTCCCCATGTAAATATGGAGCAGGTCGAGGCACGCACACGCGATCTGACCGAGGGCGCGAGCTGGCAGGATTGTGCCCGTCAGGCGTTGGAGCCGGGCAAGGGCGCGCTGATCGCAACCGCGCATTTTGGTAGCTGGGACATGGCTGGTGCGCTTGTAGCGCGGCATTTTCCACTCTCAGCGGTGGCCGAAACCTTTAAAGATCCCCGTTTAAACGAGCTACTCCAGAATCAGCGGCGTGAGAAGAAGATTGGGATTATTCCAATGGAAGGTTCGGCCAGGCGGATTTTGCGCGCCTTGCAGGAGAATACCTTTGTGGCCATTGTCGCGGACCGTCCAATGACAAAGGAGACGGGGGTAGAGATCACCTTTTTTGGCCATAAAACGTATGTACCAGGCGGCCTGGCTGCTCTGGCTGTGAAAAGCGGGGCTGCGATCCTGCCCGGTTATGTCTGGTATGGCCGACAAGACGAGTTTTTAATCTGCGCCTTCCCGCCGATGTTTCCCCAGGTTTGCCGGGGCACTGAGGAGCGTGATCGCGAAATTGCTCGTCTGACTCAGTATATTTATAACACACTGGAAGAAGTGATACGGGAGTCGCCGACTCAGTGGTATATGTTTCGCCCGTTCTGGCCCACGCCCGCAACCATCGCGCAAGAATAGAGCACACTATGTACTATCTCTTCCTCTGGGCTTCACGCCTTGTGCCACGCCTGCCACGCTGGCTCCTGCGCGCCCTGCCCGACCTGGTTGGTCCGCTGGCCTGGCTGGTGGCTATTGGTCCGCGCAAACATGCGACCAACAATGCGCGCCACGTGCTGGGCGCCGAGGTGCAACGCACAGCGGCTGGCCGACGCAGGTTGCGTCGCGTCGTGCGTGGGATGTTTCGCAGCAGTGTGCGCAACTATCTCGATGCCTTTTTGATGCCATCTATAAAAGCTCAGGACGTTTTGGATCGCCTCTCTATCACCCATGAGGATTACGTGCAAGAGGCGTTGGCCTTAGGAAAAGGTGCAATCATTTGTTCCGCGCATTTCGGACCAATCGAGTATATGGCCCCGTGGTTCACCGCCCACGGGTATCAGGTGGTGATTCCTGTCGAAGGCCTCAAAGACGAGCGTTTGTTGCGTTTGATGCTTAAACTGCGCAACAGCAGCGGTATAACCTATGTTCCGTTGGGGGGCAGCGCGCCACTACGCGCCATTTTTCAGGCCCTGCGCAAGAACCAGATCGTGATAATCACTGCTGATCGAGCAGTTGTAGGCGAGAGCGTGGTGCGCACCTTCTTCGGCGCGCCAGCTCGTCTGCCCATTGGCCTCGTGGATCTCTCTATCCGCACAGGCGCGCCGCTGGTAGGTGGGTTGGGCTGGCATAGCTCCAAAACGCGTCTCAGTGCCGAATTTATGCAGCTGACCCTGGCCCTCCCTGAAGAAGATCGCACGCGGCCAGAGGTGCTGCACGCGGCACTGATCACGGAACTGGAGCGCATAATCGGCGCGCATCCTGAGCAGTGGGTTGTGCTCTCACAGATCTGGGAAGAGTAGCCCGAAGCGTGTCAGGCCTGGCCCTCCTGCGCTGCCAGACGCTCCTGGCGCGCTTCGCGTCTCCTGCGCATGATGCGGCGTGGCGGATCGACGAACCAGCTCCAGGCGCACTGCGCGACGTAGACGCCGGGCGAGAGATGCGTTGGTGGCTGCTCCTGACCCCCGGCGCGCACGCTGCGCGCGAGGATGGCCTGACGTAGATCGTCGGGCGTGCTGCCTGGAAAGAGTGTATAAGCTGCGCCGATGTGCTGCCAGAAATGAGCGTCGCTGCCCCCGATCTCGGCCAGTTGCCATTCGGTGTTGGCGCTGCGCACCGTGGCGCGCATCGAGGCATTGGCTGGTGAGGGATTGTAGATCTCGATGCCATCCAGTGGGTAATCCTTCTCCAGTAGCGTCTCGATTTTTGAACGGCTCAGACTTGGTACCAGGCGACCCAGAGGATGCGGCACGATCACCAGGCCGCCCTGAGCCTTGATAGCCTCAATACTCTCCTCGACGGGCCGCCCAGGTTTGGGGGCTTTCTGCACAAACAGTCCCAGTAAATGCCCATTGCGTGTTGAAACCTCAACCCCGGTAATCATCTGCAACGGACTATTCTGTCGGTATAGTAGCTCTGCAACGCGTTTCGCACCCTCTATATGATCGTGGTCGGTCACAGCGATCAGGGTGAGCTGGCGGCGCGTGGCCTCCTCGATCACACGCGCCGGGCTGGCCCAGCCGTCACCCAGGTTGGTGTGCATATGAATATCTGCCCGGTTGTAGGGCGTATCAGCCGCCTCTGGCTGTTTAGCATGCAATGATCTATCCATACTGTTTTTTACCTATCGTTATTTTTTGTTCTTCAAGTAGCTCCTGGTAATAATCCAGCACTTGCGCGGCCACATGAGGCCAGGCGTAGGTATTCACTTTTTGCAGACCTGCCTGGATAAAACGCTGGCGCAGTGGCTCCGACCTGAGCAATTGCCCGATGGCTTCTGCCAGCGCATGACTATCGCGCGCCGGCGTCAGCAGTCCATCAACGTTCTGCGTAATCACTGTCGTGTATCCTCCAATATTGGAGGCCACGATTGGCTTGCCCGCAGCCATTGCTTCGAGCAGCACGATGCCCAGGCTTTCGCCACCGGTAGCTGGCGCGCAGAAGATATCAGCGCTGGCGAAGTAGCGCGCTTTCTCCTCGTTGGAAACATAGCCCGTGAAGAGCACGTCCCGCCAGCCCTGGCGCTCAACAAAGCGCTGGAAGCCCGCGCGCAATGGTCCATCGCCTACGAAGATAAAGCGCGTCCAGGGATGTTGTGCGCGAATCGCCGGAATAGATCGTAAGAGATACTTGGCCCCTTTGCGTTTCTCAAAACGACCCACAAAGAGAATATTCAGCTTGCCATCTTGCAGGGCCGAGAACGGGGCAATCTCCTGGCTAAACGCGTCCAGGTTGATGCCATTGGGGATAGTGCGGTAGTCCGCGGGAAAATAATGGCTGATAAATTTGTAGGTGGCGCTGGAAATAGCGATGCGCCCCTGTAAACGGCGCCAGGTTGAGCGTAAAAAGGGCACAAGCGAGGCGTAGGCCAGGTTGAAGGTTGAGGAAAAGCTCGCCTCCGACGAGGCATGAAACGTCCCGACGGTCAGCGTCTTTGAACAACGCAGCGCCGCCAGCGAGAGTCCCGGCACCAGCGGCTCATGGACGTGCAAGATATCAAAATTCTCGCGTAGCAACACTTTTCTCACGTGAACATTCAAAGCAGGATCAAAGGCTGCCACACGCGCAATCGACCCATTGGCGGGAATGGGGGTGGGCCAGCCAATTTTGTAGACATATTTTTCCGGTATTTTCCGTTTTGGACCAGAAGCGGGGGCAAGAATGCGCACATCATGTCCCTGGCTCATAAATTCATTGGCCAGGTGCCAGACGTGATCGCGCACACCTCCGGGATAACTCCAGTCGTAAGGCGAAACAAGACCTATTTTCATCGGGCGCGGCTCCCTGCGCTTCAGCGGCGCTAGCCAGACCAGTTCCTCGCTTGCCGAGACGCTGACCGTGGCGGGTTGAGAGAAATAAAAACGGGCAGAAAGGCGCCCGTCTTTTGTTTACGTGCCAGCCCATAGCAGCAGAAAAGCTCTGCATATATCCGACCACTGTACTTTGGCCTGATCCTGACCAATCCACTGCTACAGGTATCATTTCAACATTTATTATGGGAGTTTTTGTGCAAACTCCACAAAAAACTGCATCGCTTGTGGATTTCCCAGGGCACCTATGCTAATGGCCTTCTCAAGCGGCGTGCCCAGGAAGAGCTTCTTAATGGGAACCTCCAGCTTTTTGCCACTCAGCGTGCGAGGCACCTCAGCAATAACTACGATTTCATCCGGGACATGATGCGGCGTCAGGTTGGTACGCAATTGTGTGCGCAACTTGTTCTTGAGCGCATCATCCAGGATAACCCCTGGCTTTAATACTACGAACAAGGGCATGTAATAGTTGCCACCAGCGCGCTCCAGTCCGATAATCAGACTATCCAGCACCTCAGGCTCCTCTTCGACGATGCGATAAATCTCGCTGCTGCCCATACGAATGCCCTTGCGGTTGATCGTTGAATCAGAGCGTCCATAGATAATTGCGCTGCCGCCCGGCGTAATCTTGATCCAGTCACCGTGCCGCCAGATGCCTGGATAGGTATCAAAATAGCTGTGATAATATTTCTGGCCATCGGGATCATTCCAGAAGAAGAGCGGCATTGAAGGCATGGGTTTGGTGATGACCAGCTCGCCCATTTCGTCGGTCAACGGGTGGCCCTGCTCGTCAAAGGCCTCGACTTTGGCGCCCAGCGCGCGGCACTGCAACTCGCCGGCGTAGACCGGTAGCAGCGGTGTGCCGCCCAGAAACGCGGAGCAGACATCCGTGCCGCCGCTGACCGAGGCCAGCCAGAGGTCGTGTTTGACGTGCTCGTAGACCCACTGGAAACCCTCCGGGGGCAGCGGTGATCCCGTCGAACCGAGCGCGCGGAGTTTGCTCAGATTATACGTTTTGCCCGGCTCGACCTCGGCCTTCATACAGGCGATGATAAACCCGGCACTGGTGCCAAAGATCGTCATGCCCGTTTGCTCGGCAAATTCCCAGAGAGTATTCATGGTTGGATATGCCGGACTACCATCATAGAGCAGCACCGTGATTCCTAGCAACAGGCCGCCGATGAGCAGGTTCCACATCATCCATCCGGTGGTGGTATACCAGAAGAAGCGGTCCTCGGCTTTGAGGTCCAGGCTGAAATGGAGTTGTTTCAGGTGTTCGAGCAGAATGCCGCCGTGCCCCTGCACGATAGCTTTAGGCAGGCCGGTGGTCCCGGAAGAGTAGAGTACCCAGAGTGGATGCTCGAAGGGCACCTGCTCAAAGGTCAGCTCATGCTCACCGTTGGCCACATCCTGCCAGAGCACTGCATTGCTGTAACTCTCGGCACGCGTATCATCGAAGGCATAGGGCAGGATCACGGTTTGGGAGAGCGTGGGCAGCGCTGCCTGTAATTCAGTCAAAATGGCGCGCCGGTCGATGATTTTGCCACTGTAGCGATAGCCATCGATTGCAAACAGCACCGTCGGCTCGATCTGCTGGAAGCGGTCAATCACGCTTTGCGTGCCAAATTCAGGTGCGCAACTGGACCAGATGGCGCCCAGGCTGGCGCTTGCCAGAAAAGCAATCAGCGTCTCCGGGATGTTGGGCATATAGTTCACCACGCGATCTCCGCGCTTCACGCCCAGTGCGCGCAAAGCCGCGGCTACCGAGGCGACCTTGCGTTCCAGCTCGTCCCACGAGACCTCCAGCAGTGGACGCGTTTCAGATTGCGCGATCAGGGCGGGTCGCTCGCTGGTGCGATTGCGAAAGATCTGTTCAGCGTAATTTAGTTCAGCGCCCGCAAACCAGTGCGCGCCGGGCATGCTGGCGTTGGTGAGCACAGCCGTATAGGGTTTAGAGGCCTTGATCTCAAAATATTCCCACAGTGAGCCCCAGAATTCCTCCAGGTGTTCCACAGACCAGGCCCAGAGCGCCTCATTTTCGGTAATGTTCAGGTGCTTTTCGTGTGCTAGCCAGTGCATATACTGCGTGAGATTTGCCTGCTCTCGTATCGCCTGGGATGGCTCCCAGAGCAGTGTGCCTTCGTTGATCGTCATAGATAGCCCTTTCCTGTGTCGGAGCGGATGGAGTGGCCGCCCGGAAATCCACGTGCATCGTACCATACTTAACTTATAACACAAATGCGTGAAAAAAGTGAGGCGTAAGTACCCCCGTCTGTGGTATTCTTCAGGGGGGATGGCCATTTTGTGTGGATGGGAGCGCTGACTAATTGTAGAGGCAAACAGAACATGATACAATCTGCTCAACGTTTGAAAAACCTCCAGGGGGAAGCAATGGAGCCATCAGCAAGCACAGGAAGTCCAGTCATTATTCTCAATCCTGTCGCCAATCGTGGCAAGATGCGCCGCCATCGCGAAGTAGCGCGTCAGAAGGCTGCGCAAGAACAGGCCGAATATATAGAAACGACCCGATCAGGAGAGGCCAGAGAGCTGGCCAGCCGGGCTGCCAGCGCGGGGCGCCCTGTCATTATCGTGGGGGGAGATGGTTCTATCCATGAAGTGGTGAATGGACTGCTGGCCAGTGATCAGCGCGTGCCATTGGGGATTGTAGCCGCCGGTTCCGGCAACGATTTTGCCTGGAATACCTTGAAATTGCCACGCGACCCGGCAGAGGCGTTTGAGCACGCCTTTCATGGCACGCTCAAGGATGTCGATGCTGGCAAAGTCAATGGTCTGTACTTTGCCAACGCCTTTAGCATCGGCCTGGACGCTGATATCGCTGCGGTGGCGGATAGTTTGAAATGCTGGCCCTTGATGAGCGGCTCGCGCCTCTACTACAGCGCGACGCTCAAGCAGCTCCTCTTTGGCTATCAGCGTTGTCCCCACCTTTCCTTCAAGTTCGACGATGGTGAGTGGAGCGAGATGAGCCGCTATGTGCTGCTGGCGGTGAATAACGGGCCGACCTATGGCGGCGGTTTTCGTATCAATCCCAGCGCCGATTATACCGATGGCCTCTTGAACATCTGCGCCATTGACTATACACCTCTGGCGCGTGCGCTCAAGCTACTGCCGTCTGTGCAGAAGGGCGAGCATATGGGCATACCAGAGGTCCATTTTTTCCAGGCAAAAAAAGTGCAGGTTGCCAGTCAGACCGGGGTACATATGCAAATGGACGGCGAGACAAGCAGCGCACAAACATACCAGGCTGAGGTTCTACCTGGCGCCCTGTTGGTGAGAGTATAAGGTTAAGACATGCTCTACGCAATTTTAAAGCCATTGTTCTGGCTGATCGCCCATATTTTTGGCCGCTTTCGTGTCGCTGGCCGCCAGCACGTCCCTTTGACGGGGCCGGTTTTAATTGTCGCGAACCATTTGAGCTGGTATGATCCCGTTGTACTGGGTATTATTTTCCCGCGCCGCCTCTGGTTTATGGCAAAAATTGAGATCTTTCATCTGCCAGTGATTGGTTTTCTGACCCGTCTCACCGGGCAGATCCCGGTTCATCGCGGCGAAAGTGACCGGGCAGCGTTAGAAAAGGCGTTGACATACCTGCGCGCAGGTCGGGCTGTGACAATTTTCCCCGAAGGGACGGTTGCGTACCATGAGCGCCTGTTGCAAGCCCACACGGGCGCGGCAATGCTGGCGCTACGTTCCGGGGTACCGATTCTGCCCGTCGCCCACACCGGCACGCGCCACATCCTGTTTGGACGGCGCGGCTGGTGGCCACGGGTCGATGTCCAAATTGGCGAACCCTATATCCCCCAGCTTCCAAAGGGAGTCTCACGCAAAGCCGCGCTCAGAATGGTCACCGAGGATATCATGCTACGGATCGCGCGTATGGTCCCTGATGAGGAGCGTGGCGCATACGCACTGCCAATTGCAGAAATAGAGCACGAAACCATAGAGTTGGTTCAGATGAAGCAGGAGTCGCAGCAGATACCCGAATAGGGAACATCAGGGATGCCTGACCAGAGCTGCCGGGCAAAGGTGCGTCAATGGGCATCGCTCGCATAGCGGCTTGCGGGCGACACAGATGGCTCGTCCATGAAAGATCAGCAGATGGGAGAGGTCAAACCAGTCCGCCGGAGGAATGATGCGCATCAACTCCTGCTCGATCTTCACAGGATCGTCGCTGCTGGTCCAACCAAAGCGGCGTGCCAGGCGCATATTATGCGTATCGACGGTAAAGCCCTCTACAATCCCAAAAGCGTTGCCCAGCACAACATTGGCTGTTTTGCGCGCAACCCCGGCCAGGCTGAGCAGCCCCTGCATGGTACGCGGCACCTCGCCGTTGAAGTCGGTGAGAATCTTCTGGCAGGCGGTGCGAATATTTCTGGCCTTGTTGCGGTAGAAGCCAGCCGAGCGGATATCCGCCTCTAACGCGTCCTGACTGGCGGTGGCGTAGTCCTGGGCCGTGCGATACTTGCGGAAAAGCGTTGCTGTGACAATGTTCACACGTTCGTCGGTACACTGCGCGGCCAGTTGCGTGGCCACCAGCAGCTCCAGGGGATTGGCGTAGTTAAGTGAGCAGTGCGCGTCCGGGTAGAGACGGCGCAAGGCAGCAATAATCGCCCCTACCTGCTCAGATGAGCCAGGCTGCGGACCAGTATAGGGTGGTATGAGTGAGACTGCTTCCATCTATTCCTTCTTCGTTGAGTTTGTGATAGAAGCAGTATAGCATACTTTTGTTCTGATT
The DNA here is from genome assembly GCA_964250225.1 of uncultured Ktedonobacteraceae bacterium. Taxonomy (GTDB): domain Bacteria; phylum Chloroflexota; class Ktedonobacteria; order Ktedonobacterales; family Ktedonobacteraceae; genus Paraktedonobacter. Next base: position 22,401 of record CAXUEY010000094.1, read on the forward strand.
TGGCGAGAAAGATAATCCTCACTTTTTGTTGGCTATGCTAGTAAAAACAGCATATAAGTTTTTCACTCGATCAGCAGGAGAAGCATGACAGAATGTTTTAACGCTTCTCCTGTTGCTCTTTTAGCAAGAAACGCAGGGCCGCAGCCTGGCCGCGATTCCAGGAGGCAGAACGGACACCTGGACCAAAGACAGGTAGTGAACTTTGTTCGCGGATGCGCGCAGCTCGTTCGCGCTGGTAGATCTCATGGACTAGCTGGCGGTCGCTCAGGTGCCAACCCTGTTTGCGGGCGCGCTGAGCAAACCATATCACGCGATCATACCCTTCCTGGTATTCGCGATCAGTCTCTTCGTGGGCGGGCATGGGTTGAGTGCTCATACATTAATCTCATCCTGTATTGCGATTTTTTTGAAATGTTATTCATTCGCTCTGTAAGGAGCAGTCTCTTATCCAGAGCGAGCAACCAACTAGCTCGTTATTTTTTACGCTCGCTCTAAGAAGTGCTGTTCAGATTATGACAAATTTTTTCTGTTGCTGTCAACATTGTTCTGTTGCCACCTCGGTGGAGATGATGGGTGAACTGGGGGATAAGTCATGCAGAAAAAATACTGGTACCTTTAAAAATCGCATGGCCACCCCGCTGATAAATTCACATTTTCCCCCGAATGAATCACAGTGGTCTGCGGCACCGGTTGATAAACGGGTGAGCTTAATTGTCAAAAATGGCCTTCAAAGCTGGATAGAGCGCCTGATATGTCTGGTAGGTTTGGGCATAGGTTCGCGCGACCTCCGGCTGTGGCTCTGTATGCTCAACGAGGCGTATCGTTTGGGCACAGGCCTGCTGGATGGACGCGTAGGTACCACTGGCTACCCCTGCCAGCAGCGCCGCGCCAAAGGCTGGTCCTTCCCGCGCGCTGGTCGTTACCAGTTCCACATCAAGCACATCCGCGAGAATCTGGCGCCAGAGGGGACTCTTCGCTCCACCACCGGTGGCACGTACCTGTTCCAGCGGCAACCCCTGCTCGCGTAGAATGGCAAAGCAGTCTTTTAAGCTCAAGGCCACACCCTCCAGGACTGCTCGGATGAGGTGGCGGCGGTCATGGCTGGCCGTCAAACCGATCCAGCCTCCACGTGCTCGCGGATCAAGGTGTGGTGTGCGTTCCCCTTGCAGGTAGGGCAAGAAGAAGAGACCTTCACTGCCGGGAGCGACCTGTGCAGCCTCTTGCGCCAGCAGTTCATAGGCATCCACGCCAGTCCAGCGTTCCAGCGTGCGTTCGGATAGGCCAAGATTGTCGCGCACCCAGCGTAGTGAGAGTCCCGCCGCCTGCGTGACGCCCATCAGATACCAGGCATTGGGCACGGCGTGATTAAACGTATGGACACGCGGGACCGGTCCAGAAGTATCAACCTGGGGCGTTGAGGCGTAGCCCAGCACTACCCCGCTGGTTCCGATGGAGACCAGCGCCAATCCTGGTTGGACCACCCCATTTCCCACGGCCCCACACGCATTATC
>CAXUEY010000095.1:0-14529 GCA_964250225.1 uncultured Ktedonobacteraceae bacterium
ATATTATTTATCTCTTCCCCAACTTCGCCATAATCGCACCTTTCAACAGATGCACCTCCTCCACCTTCAAGAGCAGAACGGCCCCGACATAGACCGTTATGGCTACGATACCTGCCACAATCACGGTCAGGAGCTGGCCGCGCAGGTGTTGCAGCGAGAAGAGCGAGACGTGTCCGAGCAACATCAGCGCGCCCCAGGTCACCAGGCCCATCGCCGCAGCCGCCACACAGATCTTCAGGATGGTCGGCAGGCTGGTGCGGAAATGTAACGCGCCCATGACGCGCCTGAGCAGGAAGAGCAGAATGATCGCGTGCATCGAGTTCTGCACGGTGTTGGCAAAGGCCAGCGCGGGCATGCCGATGCTCTTGTAGAACGGCAGGGCCACAATCAGGTAGAAGACGATGGCGACCACGCCGATAATCACCGGCGTCTTTGTATTTTTACGCGCGTAGAAAGCCGCAATCAGTAACTGGTCAAGCGCTATAAAAGGCAGTTGGTAGGCATAGTTTTGCAGGGCCAACGCCGTAAAATCTGCACCAGCCGTGCCATATTTTTTATGCGCAAAGAGCAGGTAGGTGATGGGCGTGCGCAGGGTCAACAGTCCGACCATCGCCGGGATCATCAAGAGCAGGCCCAGGCGAAAACCGAGCAACAATGTCTGCTTGAAACGCTCGTTGTTCCCCTCGCGCACGTGTGTGGAGAGTGTGGGAAGGACCGCGAACGAAAGGGCAGCGGCGACCAGGCCCACGGGAAACTGAATCAGCGTGGTTGCCAGGCCCATCGCAGTAGTGGTCGCCACACCAGTCCTGGTTTGCGATTGCAGATACAGGTCCAGAAATACTTGAGCCGTCGTAAAGAGAAAACCCAGGAAGACTGGCAGGTAGAGCTTGTAGATATGGCGCAGGGCTGGATGCTTGAGGTCCAGCACAAACATATAGTAGAGTTGCCGATTGCGAATACCCGGCAGAAGCAGAGCGATCTCGCCAGCCGCACCCACCAGTACGCCCAATGGCAGAGCCATTGTACCAATAAAACGCGAACCAAGCAAGGCTGTCCCTACCGCGCCCAGGATAATACCTATGTGATAGGCGGCGGTGGCGAAAGCTGGCCAGCCGAACTCTTTGAGCGCGTAAAGGGCAGCCAGCAGGATCGAGAATGGTCCCAGCGCGATCAGGGAGTAAAAGATAATCTGCGAATACTGGAGAGTGAGGTTACGGTCATGGCCAGTATAACCAACTCCAGAGAGTATGGCATTAATGAACCAGGGGGAGATCAGGGTATAACCAACAGAGGCAACGAACGTAACTATAAGCAGCAAGTTTACAAGTGTAAAGACCAGGCGGCGTAGTTCAGTGCGCCTCTCAGCGGCTGAGTAATCGTTAAACGTTGGGATCAGCGCGCCACTGACCGCGCCGTTGACCAGGAGCTGATAGAAATTGTTCGCAGGAGTTAGCGCGGCAAGAAAAGGGCCGGCAATTTGCGTGCCCAGTTGGGAGACAACTACCTGGCGCACCATCCCCAGAGCGCTGCTGCCAAAGTTGCCTAACGAGACAAGCGCGGCAGATTTGACGAGGTGCCTGCGTTCAGTCTGCTGGGTCTGCCCCGGCGTTTCCTCGACACTGGCTGGCTCCTCCTCGATAATTGCTACGGGTGTTGTTGCATCCTCCTCACCTACGCGTGCTGTTTCAACAACGGCAAGCTCTGGTTCCGCCGTTTCTGCATTGTATGCTTCAAATGAACGCTGAACTTGTTTCGGCTCTTCCTCGTTGGTTGCATCAATGTGAGGCTGAACTGGCTCTCCCATACTATTTAGCTCGGTGCTATTGTTGCTGCTGTGTTTGTCAGACGTATCTCTTGTCCCCTTGATCTCAGTGTTTTTTGTCAGTTTATGGCTGGCCTTATTTTTAATAGTACTCATAAGAAGTTGCACTCCCAGAGAAGAAAGTCGTATCTCTTTGTAACGAGAGAAGATCATAAAACTATACAAAGTAGTCTCAATGGGTCGCGTTTAGCTCGATTTTTCCGGCAGATGTTTGATGGAGGCGATCAGCTCGGTGGTCGAGTGGCCCGACAGGTAGGGGATCAGGCGCACCGAGCCGCCATAGGCCAGCACCGAGGGCGCTTCGGGTAAGCGCTTCTGCTCTGGCTGAGCATCCTGCGCGCCCGCCCAATCGCCGCCTTTGACATAGATCGCGGGCTGAAGCGCCTCGACCAGCGCGATGGCAGTTATTTCGGGAAAAATCGTGACATAATCGATGCAGGTGAGGGCCGCCAGGATCTCAGCGCGCTCATACTCCGGCACCAGGGGGCGTCCCGGTCCCTTGAGCTGGCGCAGACTCTCATCGCCGTTCAGACCGAGCACCAGAAAGTCACCCAACGCGCGTGCATTCTGCAAATAGCGTATATGGCCGAGGTGCAGCAGATCGAAACAGCCGTTGGTGAAGACGCCGCATTCGCCATTGGCCTGGCGGCGCGCCACTTCACGCGCCAGTTCAGCGCGGCTGCGTATTTTGTGTTGGGATGTGGGTATGTTATGCATCAAAGGCGTCCATCAATTCTCGTGGAGTGTTGCTGGCACAGCCCAGACGGCGCACGACCAGCGCACCTGCTGCGTTAGCCAGTGAAGCGGCTTCGACAAAGCTCGCTCCGGCGGTCAGGGCCAGCGTAAAAGTCGCTGCGACGGTATCGCCCGCGCCATTGGGATCAGAGATTTCAGTCGGGTGGTGGTTGAGCGGGAAGACCGGCAGGTGCAGCGGCTCCTCGCCAGTCACGAACAGGCTCATGCCTTCCGCGCCGCGTGTGAGCAAAATACACTGCGCGTGACTGCCTTCCAGCAGACTGCGCCCCGCCTCGTTCAGTGTCGCTTCATTGGTAATCGTGATGCCGGTGGTGCGTTCGGCCTCCGGCTGGTTGGGTGTGAGCGCGGTCACCCCCTGGAAGCGGAAGAGCTTTTCATGTGCATCTACTACGATCACCTTCTTTAATTGACGGGCCAGCGAGAGGCTGCATTCGAGGATCAGCGGGCTGAGCATGCCGCTCTCGTAGTCCGAGAGCATTACCGCGTCCACCGTTGGTAGCACACGCTGAATATACTCGATCAGTTGGCCGCGACTCGGCTCGCGCACCTCGGAAAAGTCTACGCGGTCCACGCGCACGATATGCTGACGTATGACCTGCGCGTTGCCAGCCAGAATACGCGTTTTAGTCACGGTTGGACGCGTGGGGTCACCGATCACACCGTCCTGCTGCATCCCAAAGTCGTCGATAGCCCGGCGCAGGCGTTGGCCGGGCAGGTCGTTGCCTACCACGCCGGTCAGCAGCACCTCGGCTCCCAGAGTACGCGCATTCACCGCGACATTGGCGGCGCCGCCTGGCGTAGTGAGTTCCTCGTTCAGTTGCAGGATCAGCACCGGAGCCTCGCGCGAGATGCGTGTGGGGTCACCGATCCAGTATTCATCGGCCACCATATCTCCGATGACCAGGACGCGTTTTGTGGCGAAACCGCTGACAAGCGAGGAGAGACGTGCTGCGGGTATGGGAAGATTGATGCTATGTGCCATGCGGGGCGCGGCCTTTCAGGACAACCCGTAGCGCGAAACGCGGCAGGGCCAGCATGCGTCGCCAGCGCCACGGTTCGCGATACAAACGATAGAGCCATTCCAGGCCGAGACGCTGCATGGGACGCGGCGCGCGGCGCTGGCGGCCAGAAATAAAGTCATACGCGCCACCCACCCCGACGGCCAGGGCCACGGGCAGACGCGCGAGATTGCGCGCGATCCACAGATCCTGGGCGGGTGCGCCATACGCCACGCACAGCACATCGGCCTGAGCAGCTTGTACGCGTGCGATAATCGCCTCTTCCTCGGCGGGCGCGGGCGAACCGGAGTAGGTGCCGACGATTTGTAGACCGGGCGCCAGGTTTTGCAGACGGCTCGCGGCCTCTTCCGCCACGCCTGGAGCCGCGCCTAGCAGATAGATGCGATAGCCAACCTCAGCGCAGCGTTGGGCCAGGGCCACCAGCATATCCACGCCAGCAATGCGTTCGGGCGCGGGCGCTTTGAGGTAGCGCGTGGCCCAGACCACTCCCATACCGTCTGCCAGAACCAGCGAGGCTGCGTTGATGGCCTGACGAAAGCCTGCGTTGTCTTGCGCGGCCATCACAAATTCGGGATTGACTGTAATCAATTGCTGGCAGGGCAGCCCCTGCTCGGAGGCCCGTCGGCGCGCAATTATCGCCATCAGCAGATCCAGCGTCTGTGCCTGAGAGACGCGATCTACGCGCACTCCAAGCACATAGATCGACTCAGGTGTGCTCTGTTGAGTATGGAGAGTTGCATGTGCTGACATATCTTTATTTCCACAAGAAATTTTTTTACCAGGTCATAACCTCACTGTCGGCATTCGTCACAACGAGATCCGGGCGCGTCTCCTCGATATAGCGACGCACATGGTTCAGAATCTCGTCGGCGTGCTGGTTGCTATTGCTGACGCAACTCACGCCCAGTTTCGCGATCTGCCAGACATCGTTCTCGCCCACTTCGGCAATCGCCACCCCAAAACGCTGGCGCACCCGTGTCATTACCGACTGAAGCACCTGGCGTTTATCCTTAAGCGAATGACTCTCCGGCAGATGCAGGGTAATCTCGCTGATGCCTACTATCATAGTCGCTAGTATAGCATAGTTCGTCACGGGGTGAATAACCACGAGGCTATTAGTCCCAGATCAGAAAAATACGAGATTCCTATTTCACTCTATTATCGTGTGTCCCTTTGAAGTGGGCGTTGTAGCTTCTCCTCTCGAGGAAAAGGACGGTTCCGAGCAATCTCTTCTCCCTCGACGTCGCGTCATGCTCTCTGCTACAATACACAGGGGCACCTTTTTACTGTCACACAGAGGAGCTTTTGCATGCCAGAGACGCGCGAGGGCGAGCGCCAGCCACTTCCGATGAAGGGAGTGTTGCAGCCTGCACGGGACGAGGTGTGTACGCTGCCACGCGTGCATATCTCGACGCATCCGGTGATCCAGCACAAGATGACGGCTCTGCGCGATAAAAACACGCCGCCGCCAGCTTTCTATCGCTTGGTCAAAGAGCTTGGCGCGTTGCTGGCCTACGAGGCTACCGCCGCGCTGCGCCTGGAGACGGAGCAAATTGAGACGCCGTTGCAGCCCATGTTGGGTCAGCGTTTAGCGGGTGGCATTGGGATTACACCGATCCTGCGTGCTGGCCTGGGGCTGGCCGAGGGCTTTCGCGAGGTGATCTCCGAGGCACAGGTCTGGCACCTGGGCCTGCGACGCGATGAACGCACCTTGCAGGCTGAGGAGTATTATAACCGCCTGCCTCGTCAGGTGGATCTCCAGGTGGCATACGCCGTCGATCCCATGCTCGCTACGGGTGGCTCGGCTATCGATGCTATCACGGTGTTGAAAACGCGGGGCATCCCGCATTTATCGTATGTTTGTCTTCTCGCGGCTCCCTACGGCCTGCTCAGACTTTCACAGACGCATCCCGATATCGATATCTATATCGCGGCGCTGGATGAGAGCCTGAACGATCTGGGCTATATCCTGCCCGGCCTGGGAGATGCCGGCGACCGCCAGTTTGGGACGTTTTAATATAACAGAGTGAGAAAATGGCTAGCGACCTTGCTCTATGTATCTCATCAATGCTATCATCAAGACAGCCCGTTGCGGATGCTACACATTGACGCGGGTGGTGCAGGAAGTCCCAAAGACTCCTGAGGATTGAAAATGTCACATACGAGACCAGACGATGTTGATCCAACGCGCCCGGATAACACACCCGGCAACGCGGACAATCTCATAGATCACAACCTATCTCCCTCGGATCAGCCAGAACTGATGACGAGTGAGGAAATGGATGCCACCCCCTATCAGTCAGAGTTGGCTGGAGGCGAGGAGCCAGGCGCGCCACTCTCTGCTGAAGAGATGCTGCCACCTGAAGCGCGGGGCGAGGTGAACGGTGGGCCGCTGGGCTGCTGCCTGGGCACAACCGTCGGGCTGTTTCTCAGTCTCACGGTAGCTATCCTCAGCCGCTTTTACAGCGATCCGCTCTCCGCGCTGTTCCAACAGAATTATGGGCTGATGGGCACGCTCATCCGTATCCTGATGGGTGTCCTGGCCGTCGTGCTCGCCATTTTCTGCGGGCGTATCGGCTGGAGACTGGGCAAGCGCTTCTATCGCGAATACGATGCGCCGCCAGTGAAGAGAGGCAAACGCAGATTGCGATCACAATAGCACAATATATAGAAAGAGGTACATTATGCGTGTAGTTATTTTTTGCGATATGGAAGGTGTCTGCTGTATCGAGTCCTGGCAGCAGGTGGACGGCGTTCACCCGCTATTTCAGGATGGGCGCAGGCTCTATACCGATGAAGTGAACGCGGCTGTGCGAGGCGCTCGCGCGGCTGGCGCGACAGATATTATCGTGGTTGATTGTCACGGAGCTGGTGGCGGCTTTAAATTTCGCAGTTTTATCCCCGACAAACTTGAGGGGGGCGCGTCCTATGTCCTGGGTCACGCCTGGGGACGCTATACCGAAGCTTTCGAGAAGGGTTGCGACGCGATCCTCTTTCTGGGCGCGCACGCGATGGCCGGCACACCTGATGGCGCGCTCTGCCATACCATCTCATCGGAAGAATGGCACAGCGCGAAGATCAACGATGTGGCTGTTGGCGAAAGTGGTCTCCTGGCGGCTATTGCTGGATGCTGGGATGTGCCAGCCATCTTTGTCTCTGGGGACGAGGCCACCTGCCGCGAAGTGACCGCGCTATTGGGTAAACAGGTTGTGACAGCCGCGGTGAAAAACAGCCTGGGGCGCTTCTCCGCGCGTAGTATGGCCCCGCGTGACGCCTGCGCCCTCATCGAGATGGAGGTTGCCCAGGCGATTAGCATGAAGCAGCACTGGCCCAAACCCTACAAACCAGCCGGCCCCGTCACCTTCAGAGTTGAGGTCACCACCCCCGATGCAGTCAACGATTTTGTCGGGCGCGAAGGCGTCAAAATTGAGGGACCGCGTACCGTCTCCTGCTCTGGCGAGAATTTCTGGCAGGCCTGGGATAAGATGTGGTATCGTCACTAACAGATTTGTGCATAAAAAAAATCGGTGTCTAGCCCGGCGTACCCCCAACTTTTGTATGCACAAATCTAGTATACGATTACTTTGGCGTTATAGCCGCTGTTCGCATACAGCCAGCCAGCATCGGACTTGGACATATTCATACAGCCATGACTGCCATTGCCGGCAAAGGCCTCGTCGCCAGCGGTATCGTAGTGCGGGAAGTTGGTGCCCACACCATACTGATTGCGCCACCAACTATCGTGGAAGAAGAAACCATTGGCATGGTACTCCATCGCGTAGGTGATGTTTGTGTCAGGATACCAGAAGGCCGAGCCTTTGGGTTCGCTGGACTTGAAGACCGTAGGCGACTCGCGCAAAATGATCTGCCAGAATCCCGGAGGCGACGGCTTGTCGAACTGACCAGAGGTGATATGGAACGAGTGCATCAGTTTGCCGTTCTGATAATAGCGCATGCTCTGCTCCACCAGCGAGACGACCATTACCTGCGGAGCATTGGTAACACCGTAGTTGTTCATCAGGCTGAGATCTTCCTGGTGAACCTGGTCGAACGGCGTATTGTCGCTTGAGTCCTGCTCCATCATATGCAAGTTCAGCAGGTCGCCCTTGAGCAGATCAATCGCCGACTGATAATCGTCCACGCTCTGAGCTGACTGAACAGCGGTATCAGCGTCGGAGCCAATGCCCTGCTGATCGTACTCGTAGTCCAGCGGATAGCTCTGGTTATTAAAGGTATCGTGGAACTGGTGCCCCTGTCCCCAGGCTGTCACCTCCTGGTGGAATTGTTGCAGCAGCGAGTTGGCCTGTGCTTTGGTCAGTGGAACCTGAATTGAGGCCACATCCGCGTCAATCTGGCTCGAAACGTGCAGGAAGTCGCTTTGCGTCTTCGCATTGTCCAGCCCTTGCTGATCGGCTGCCAGACGTTGCTCAAACGTGCTGCTATCTCCGCCAAACTGCTTGATGAGTTGGATATCCTGCTTGAACTGGTTCAGCTTGGCCTGTCCCACAAACGGGATGGCCACCGTTGAAGTGGTGGTGGTCTCGTCCATCTGGGAGTTCATTATGTCGATGAGCCGTGTAAAATCCGTTGCGTTTTTGGCGCTACGGAAACCCTGCAAATCCGCTTGAGCCTGCTGATTAAAGGCTGTCACATCAATATTGGAAGATTGCAGTTGTTGAATAACCTGCTGAAACGCATGGTACATATCAAACGCCGGGCCCATCAGGTGCAGGGCCTTTGTTGAATCAGTGATGCCAGCGATCAGTTGCACATAATCTTTGGGATACTGTGCTTTCCCCAGATCTTTCTGGTAGGTGTCCAGCTTGCTTGCGAAGGTCTGCGCCTCCACAAAACCCTGGTCCTGGCGCTGCGCCAGCGCGTTCGACATGTTTTGTAAGTCCTGGGAAGCCTGATAGTCCAGTTGCTGCGTGCTCTGGGACTCCAGACCAGTGACCTGCGTAGTTAACTGAGAGTAGCGCAGGGCCAGATTGCTGTAGTAATCGTTGACCGGCTGGTCTCCAAACAGACTGAGCGGCGCATTGGTGCCACCAAGCTGCTGCTCCTGCTGCATAACTGATTGCAACAGATTCATCGGAACGCCGATGTTCTGCGCGTGAGCCAGCGCGGTATCGAGCGCCTGTTTGTTCTGACGTGCCTGTTGCTGATTCTGCGGGTTGCCACCGCACGCGCTGAGCAACAACATCGCCAGCACCAGGAGCAGACAAAGCGCCATTGGCTTCCCCACACGTCTGCGAGTGGTGAGAGGTGTCATCATGTCCTCCAAAGGTCCGTCCAATACGTAAGTCAAAGATGCATAGAAAGGTAAAACATTCTATAGGCATATGCATAAAAGGAACTCTACTACTATAATAGACGCGTCGCTATCCTCAAATGTAACATGCCTACGAGTATTCTGGCGTTTTTCTGAAACGATTGACTCTGATCTGCTTATCGTGTACAGTGTCTCCTAACACCAATCTCATCGCAGGGAAGTGTTCAAACGCGTTGGGCAAGGGCTGGAAAAGCGTTTTTCCAGACGTGGCTCACATGGCGTATCGTTTGTATCTCTCTAAGATGCGTTGTTTTCTTCTGGTACATGTTGAAAGGAGAAAAGCCTTGCAAACCCGTACTTCAAAGAAGAAGTTCCGTCCCCTACTTCTTCTCTTGTTGCTCCCCGTTATCGCGTTGTGCTGGCCGCCATTCTACAATATGCGCGAACCAGACTTCGTGGGTATCCCATTTTTCTACTGGTTTCAGATACTCTGGATCGTGATTACTGCGATCATCACGGCTGTCGTGTATCTGGCAGGCGCGTGAGCAACCGCGTGATCTCGTCAACCTGGCTCTTTCCCCGCCAGGGCTGTTTTGGGAGCGTTGTTGTAGTATAATCAGCCTCTTATTTCACTTTGAACGCATCTCTGGCGCTCAAGCGGGAAAGAGGACCCCTTTTTTCAGAAAGGCAAGGTGGCTTATTTATGAATTGGGAAGCATTTATCGTCTTTCTCTTCTTCTTCGTGCTCGTCACCGTGCTGGGCTTCTGGGCCGCGCGCTGGCGACGTGGCAACCTCAACGAGTTGACCGAATGGGGGCTGGCAGGCCGCCGCTTCGGCACGCTCGTGACGTGGTTCCTGCTGGGCGGTGATCTCTACACCGCCTATACCTTTATCGCGGTTCCAACGGCTTAACCCATTCAGTGTTTGGACGTGTAACTTCCTCTCCTTTCCTGTGTGCAGGTATATTTAGCTCCTGCATCAATGTAATGTCTGAATGTGATAGGTGGGGGTGATATCCAACCTTAGCACGTGTGGCTCTCGCTAATCTCATTGGTCGTGATACACCCAGCGTTTTTGCTCGCTTGATGATCCCGTCCCATACTCTGAGTGGTAGCAGTTCCATCAGTTCAAGTTTTGGCATGGTGGGGTAATGCTGGCGAATAATTGCATCTTCCTCATCGGTCCATTTGTTATGACTTCCACGCTCCCGATAATGGTATATTTCCTCAACTCCCCATACTTCATGTAACCATGATATCTGTATGCTGATCCAATGGGTTGAAACAACATCAATAACAGCATCTTTGATTAGGAAATTAATGTAAGATTGCCGTTTCCTGAAATTAAATTTGCCCCAGAGTTCTTCCAGGTCAGCTAGTTCTTCATCCAGTGAACCGATATCATCTTCTTGAGCCTGCTTCTGCTTCGTTAGCTCTGCTAGAAGCCCTTGACGGGCGTCTTCAAGCACATTGACTTGATCTAGAATGAGAGTCTGTAAATGTTCCTGTCTGGCTGTATCCTGCGTAACTTCTTTGACTTTGCCAAGTGACATAGTGAGACGTACTTGCTCATTCTCGTTAGCTTTTATGGACTGCTCGATCTGGGTGATGACCTTAGTACGGCTCTCGCGTTGCTTCTTGATCTCCCGTTCATAGGCTACTGTATTGACAGTGTGAAGATATTTGCGTACATGCTCGAACATACGAGCAACGATTAATTGATCTATTTCGTCGCATGGTATCCAGGCATGTTCTTCTATTTCGGTCTTGGTGGCGCTCTTCCTCTCCTCTTCATAAAGCACATAAACCGCCTTATTAGTTGGCTCGTCGTCCTCCGTATATTCCCCGGTTGCTGCGGTGCGTATTGGTCCCTCGCTCCATCTGGCGCGAAATTTGAGCAGGCCAAAATCATTATTCTCTTCACCACGATAGTAATATTTGCGCTTTGTCCTTCCCTCAATGGGCGTTCCATCGAGGTCAAATTTAGAATAACGGTAGAACCCAATATCAAAAAGCTCGCGGGTGATAATAGCTTCATGACTTGTCATCAGGTTTCCGTGACTATCTCTCCTGATCGCTCCGTTAATCATCTGATATCCTATATAGACAGGATTAAGGATGATAGACATCAATGTTTGTTTGTTGACGAGAACGTAACCTCTTTCGCATTGTGTCCACTGATTGAACTTGTTGACAATCCGGCGATCAACCCAAGATTCAAAAAATGGGAAAATAATTGGCTCCCTTTTGATCCTTTCGTTGAGTGCTGTAATATCTCCTCCGGCCTTTGCTAAGGCTTCAAAAATTTCTGTTTCGATAATCTCAGCATGGGGCTTGTAAGGAATTCGTTTCCTATAGGTCGGGCTGTTCTCGTCATAGTCGATGATAAACCCCATGTTGATGTCTCCCAGCCCTGCCCATTCCCCATATTCCTGAGCTGCGCGTTCTCTGGCTGGTAGTAGCCAACCTTTTACCTGCCTGGGAATAAATTCGGCTGCCTCTTTCAGCTTCTCGCGTAATCGGTCCTTATCGTGGTCGTCGCGCATGTCATAGATATACATGCGTGGAGATAAGGCGATAAGTATTACGTTATGCTGTAACAGCTTATCAATAAGCTGATTGTAGTAGATGTGGGTTTCATCACGGAACAGGCGATTTTCCTGAAAACAAACAATAGTGCCGTTATCGTATTTTCCCGCGTCAAGGTCATCGAACAAACGTAACATGTCCGGGCGCTGGTCCGGGCGAAGCGTGCCACTTAACCCTAAATCGGCAAAGTAGGGATGAATCAGGTCTGTAGCCCAACCTTGCCTTACGGCCCATTTTTTCATGTCATCAGTCTGCATTTCGCGGCTCTGCGAACGGTCCTTACTTTTATCTCTGGCGTATGGATCAGACCGGCGGGCATAAATAGCAAGCGGCTTACTGGTTCGGAGCTTCCGCGAGTCGTCGCTTGGATTCTGATCGGGCTTTCTTGGCTGAAAATTTCGCATGTTTTACCTTCCTATCTGGTGCTACATTGTTTCGACGCTTCGGGTTGTCGTTGAAAAGATCAACCAGGAGCCGAAAAAACATCTCTTCCTCTTGCTCGTTCACTGCATCGCTCCTTGCTATAGTTGAGTAACCGTATTCACGGTAATCTAACTATAACATATGGAGTTTATCAGAACTGTATTATGCGTTTTTTATATACATAGTCCTTATGTTTGACCGCCCCGCTTGTAGCGCAGAGCCAAAGAGGTTACATGTAACTTTTATGTAATGGTGGTGCTTTACCTCCTGCTAAAATTGAACCGAAAAAAATTCGTTAGCGATGATAGCGAGAGCAGGCTAGTTTGTTCTCGGTCAGTTGGCTCAATAATATCCTCTCTTTCTAAGTGTCAGCATTAAGCAGTGTTTTAGGCATTGTACACCCAAATGTCTAGACATGTCTACAATATATTGATCTCAGCCCCATTTAAGGGTATAATGATCCAAAAACTAGGAGTGGGCTACTATGAGTCAGCAAGATAGACTAACCATACACGATATAGTAAAAGAAATGGATGTCCACGAAAAAACAGTTAGGCGCTGGATCATTGGGAAAGAGCTAGCGGCTAAAAGGGATATCTCAGGGCGCTACGTCGTGACCAGAGAAGCGTTAAATGATTTTATCAAGAAAAGAGAAGAAAGATTTAATAAAAGTGATATAGAGTAATAGGCAGTATATAAACGGCACATAATCCCGAAATTAGTTACGTAGTGAGTGGCACGTCCTTAAAAATGGGAAAGTGAAATGCATGTCAATTGAAAGCCAATAACGGCTGCTCCATCTGCTAGAATACCTGAACAGCCCTCAGAGAATCATCGGTGGGATACTTGCCATTCCAAGCAGCAGCAGGCAGATCACGATGAGAAGGATACAAGCCTTGCGCGAAAGGCGTTTCTGTGCAGGAGAGAGGCTCTGGCGCGCTTGATCATGCTCATACACCAACCAAAGTCCAGCACTGAGCATTCCAGAGAGTGTAGCAAAGAGTGTGGCCAATGTTGGGCCACTGAGGTTGAGTTGCTGTTCAAGCTGTTGCACAGGTACACCGGAAAGAACAAGAAAGAGGCTATTGCTGACCAGTACTACTCCCCATGAGGTTACGCTAGTCCAGAGAATGGTTCGCATCATTCTCTCTGGCTGGCTCGGCCTCCACCACACCAAGATGCGCGAGAGCGCGCCGACGAGCAAACCAAGTAGCTCGTAATGCCATATAATGCTCGACATTGGTTCATTGGTCCGCGTGATCCAAGCGGCGGGAAAACTGAGCACGCTCATTGTGATCGGGCATAAGAGCATCGGGAACCACCACTGGCTCTGCTGGCCTAAGACGGAGAGCCAGATTGAAAAACGACGAGATAACATGGTTTCCCTCCAATGATTGGTTCTTGAGTTTTTCATCTACACGTCTTCTTTCAGGGTTGAGCACTTGGTATCTCCCCGGCGAGGTACTTTTTTCTGCCTGATTAGGCAAATGTTCTCAGAAATGCTATTTGACGGTTGGCAATTTTATGATGCCTGTTGGTTCTGTGAGATGCCTGGCAGCGAAGGCAATGGTTCTCTGAGGAAAAATCGATAGCAACGCTTTAGAAATGTGACATGTTCTTCCCTTTTCTAGAGTGCTCTTGCGTGAGTTGCAACGCGCCATAGCGTAGCTTCATAAAAGCATGCGCCTCTCGTCTTTGCACGAATTCTGGTGATTTTCCCACTACACGCGCAACAGCCGCGTATGGTCTCGGAGAGCCATCTCCATCATCCTGATCGGAGAGCGGCTCTCCTTCAAGTCGATAGCGAAGTGAAATAATGCGTCGTTCCATTGCGTTAAGATACGTCAATAACTGATTAAGCACCTCCTTTTGGGCAAGCCATTCCCGTTCCTTTGTCCCTGTGTCTGGAGCGGCTATCAGCTCACCAAGCCATGTCTGATCATCCCCGTTACTGGATGGCTGTTCCAAACTCAGTACGCGTTGCCCCATGCGCTGACCTATTTCAAGCAACATCTGGACTTTTTCTGGAGCGCAGCACATAACATCTGCTATTTCTTCAAATGATGGCTCTTTCGCGTCTTGCTTTTCCAGGTTTCGCTGGATGCGAAGAAGACGGCCAATCTCATACCATACATTTTGTGGGACAGTGACCTGTTGTGTTCTGCGAACCGCATCTCTGAGTGCATTTTTGATCCACCAGACTGCATAGGTACTGAACTGACCTTTCGTCTGATCAAACTTTTGTGCTGCGCGGATCAAGCCTAACGTCCCCTCCTGGAAGACCTCTTCCTCCTCCACGCGATTTGCCCAGAGCGATTGATTACGCCGGAGGACAAACCAAACCAAATTGAGGTTATCCTCAACCAGTGTCATTTGACTGGGCGTTAACTGTTCCAAAACATCCTGTTCGATGTGTTCCTTTTCTTGGAGCACATCAGGAGAGACGCTGGAGACATTACTTCGCACAATATATGTCCTTTCCTTGAAAAAATGCCATGAATTACTTCTTATTCCTTAAATTCATGGAGAAGATAAATTGCTGAAAGGGCATCCCACCGGCTTATAAACGTGAAATCTTTCCCACTCTCATCTACAATAAAATACATTTCACCTTTGATATAACGATAGGCGTAAAATTCGTATTCGCT
>CAXUEY010000095.1:14572-23640 GCA_964250225.1 uncultured Ktedonobacteraceae bacterium
TTTCGCTGTATTTGGAGATTTCCCAGGGCGTTCCTGGGAGCACGTCGGTTTCATATTCAGGTTCCGGCAGACGAGCAGGATTGGTTTGTCGCACTTTTACCATATGGATGACCGTCCTTTCTGCGGTTTCAGATATTTATTAGAAGAGAATAGCGTGTTTTCTCTCTGCTACAGGTTTTATGCATTTTGTTTAGTGATGAGTAGATGAGATGTCGCTTGCTGGTGGGTGCAGAGGAAGCAGAAGAAAGCCGCGGTCAAGCACTACCTCGATGCGCAGCTCCAAGAGTGCGAGCCTCGGCTGAAAGGTCTTTAATATTTCGCGCAGGCGTGCGATGTTCTCGTCGCTGGCCACGCAGACGTTCTCTGGCCTCATATCTCCATCGGTCCACTCCATGAGATCAAGAAGGTCTTGGTACAAGCAGCACCGGGGCCATTTGTCGAAAAGTGCTCGCAGGAGAGGGAGTTCCTGTGTGGTAAAAGAACAGCTAGGGAGTGGGCGCAATAGCAGGATCTGTCCATCATCATTGATAACAATTCCCTGGCCATGAGGAAACAATTCGTATTGGTTAAGAGTAGCCACAGTTCTCTCTCTTCCTGCTCCTTTAGAAACGCATTACGAATGATGTGGTGCTTACTACACTCCTAGTATACACATCATTTTGGACAAATGTCAAGAGCAATGGATAAACTTCTCACCCTTGACAAATAGTGAGAACCATCGTATGCTGCTTGAAGCACCGTCTCACCGCCTGGCTCCCCTCGGAGAGCAGGTAAGACATGACGATGAGTGAGGGATAGTTTTTATGGACACCTGGCGAGAGATCCTGTGTGAAATTCTCAAGCAATCCGATACTCAGGAAAAGCGACGCCTGGCTGATAGCATTGGGCTTCTCAGTGTCAGGACGTTGCTTCGGTGGGCAGAAGGAGTTTCAGAGCCGCAAAATCATCACTATATACGGAGTTTGGAACGAGCAGTGCCACTTTACCAAGATGAGATGAGGGAAGCTCTGCGGGAAGCATTTCCCGAAGCGTTTAAAGTGGTAGAGAACTCAACTATTCAACCGATCTCAAGTGTCGATGAGGGTATCCCTCCAGAGTTCATGTGGCGTGTATTGCACGCCTATACTACTATTCCTGCGTCACTCCAGGAGTGGACGATTACCAATCTGGTGCTGGACCAGATGATCCGTCATCTTGACCCGGATGCATCGGGCATAGCGGTCGTATTTGCTCAGTACGTTCCCCATCCAGAAAGCACACTTCCTGGTCTTTCCCTTCACAATGGAGGAGGAAGCGCATTATGGGAGACACGACAATTGCTCTCTCATGACAGCATACCAGTTGCACACGCCTCTCCCTATTTGCTCTCTGTGGCACAAAACGGCGTGCCACGCTTTTTCCAGACGCTGCCTGAAGATTCGTTACCGGAGCTGAACTATATGGTGCGACAAGAAGCAATCAAAGCACTGGCTCTTTATCGTATTCAGAGAAGAGGAGTCCACGTTGCAGGTGTTTTGCTTATTTGTGCGCAACAAGAAGATTTCTTCAACTTCCTGCGGCGGAAATTAGTGGAATGCTACGCTGAACTTTTTAGCCTGGCCTATCCTGATCAGCAGTTTTACCCACTCTAACACGTGAAGCGATTCACAAAAGGAGGGACCACATGCTTGAAGAGAATACCTATTTTATTAGTTCTGATTCGGAGACAGAACTCGCCAGGCTTATTAAACAGGATAAGCTGCTGAATAAACACATTGATCTTTTGCCCCAAGAATTCGCTCCCCAGCCCAATGCCCGCATTCTCGACACAGCATGTGGCCCCGGAGCCTGGTTACTGGAGGTGGCCGCTCAATCTCCGCTGGTACAGCTCACCGGTATTGATATTAATGCACATATGATTGCCTATGCTCAGGCTCAGGCCAGAGTCCAGGAACAGGATCAGGTGACGTTTCTGCTTGGCAATATTCTGAGGCCGCTCGATTTCTCAGAATATACATTCGATTTCATCAACGCGCGTTTGTTACAGGGAGTGTTGCTCGTTTCTCAGTGGATACCATTGGTCAAGGAATGCTATCGGGTGCTGAAACCTGGAGGGATCATGCGAATGACCGAACTTAGCACAATAGCAACGGCTGGCAGTCCACATACCCATCATCTCAACGAATTGATGTTCTCTGCATTCTGGCATGCGCAAAAGTCCTTTTCCGAGAAGGAGTATGCTATCACCCCGATGTTAGGGTATTTCTTGAAGCAAGCAGGATTTCAAGTTATTCAGAAAAAAGCGGATATTCTCGATGTTTCAGCATCCTCTGCGATATACCCTCTTTGGATACAAGGCAGCTATCCAACCTTGCAGCTCATCAAACCGTTCATTATGAAGTATCATCCAACTCTTTCAGCGGAAGAGTTGGATGAACTATGCGAAGCGTCCTATCTGGAGCTATGCGCTCCAAACTTTCGCTCGCATTGGTACTTTACCAGTGTGATTGGGATGAAAACTGAAGAGGATATGTTTTGATACAAGGAGGGTTGAGCATGCTGCCGCTTATCTACAGTCGTCTTTTTTATACCTTTGTTTTTGCTGGAGTGCTGCTTTTTTGGGCGAGCGCGGAATTTCTTGGCCCGGCACGGCGACGCGGGGTCAGGGAAGTACAGCGCCCTGATAAGGGGTCATTTTCTGCTCTCATTGTTGCCGTGACTGTCGGAATGATTCTCTCCCTGCTGTTTCCTTTGGTGCCATATACTTCTCTCATCTGGTACCAACCCTTGCTTTTCTTTCTCGGCCTCGCCCTTGTGCTCTTGGGGGTAGGTTGGCGTTGGTACTCTATGAAGATTCTCGGTGAGTATTTTACTGGCATTGTCGCGCTTCACGAAGATCAGCGAGTTGTCCAGCATGGCCCTTACCGGCTCGTGCGACATCCATCCTACACGGGAGCACTGGTCGCAACCCTCGGTATTGGTCTGATGATGGAGAATTGGGCTAGTCTGTTGGTTCTCGGCTTGAGCCTGCTTCTCGCTCTCCTCTACCGTATACGGGTAGAAGAAGAAGCATTGCAGCAATTGCAGGAATACAAGCAGTATATGCTTCGCACGAAAAGCCGTTTAATTCCATATATTTTTTAGGTACCTTTGTCTGGCTGCTGTGCCTGGTTGGAGAGACCCCCAACCAGGCACTCTTCTTTCTGACACAGGAAGAATTTGATCCAGGATCGTTTCTGGTTGCACAGCATTGCTCCCAAGTTTAAAAAGAAACGTGGCGGCGGCGGCGGTCAAACCTGGGCCACTTCGAGAGTCGAACCATTTGGCGAGCGTGGTGGTACAGCGAATTCTGGCGATTATAACCATTGTGAATTTCTGCACTGACTTCGGGACCAAAGCGCTTTGTAAGCTCCAGCCAGAGCCATTGAGAAGCGGTCATGGTCTCCTCTATCGACACACCCTCTTCCACGCTATTTTCTCCAGCAGGTAATGAGGTAAGACGATCCACGGTTCGCTGGCAGATGTTCGCTGCATCACCCAGCACTTCAGCCAGGTCATCCAGTTTTTTGCGTTTCATTTCTTCTGCACGCCGTTGGTAGTCAGCGGTCCAGGCGCGCAAGGTCGCAACCAACTCTGCAAAATCCGGCTGCATATCCCTGATATGGTCGGCTATCAACTTATAGGTATGAGCAGCTTGACTTCCTCCTAAGCGGAGCTGCTCATCACAATACTCTTTCATCGCCAAAACGTCTCGATCCAACATTAGCAGCATATGTTCCTCCTAAACTTCAAGTCCTTCACTATCACTGTTACTCTCTCTTTCCGTGTCCTGGAATGAAACAACACCGGCATCGTGGGAAATCTGACTGCCTTTGGAGCTATAACCCTGCTAGAACACAAGCATCGTCGAGAAGAAGAGTAAGATGAGGTCAAAACCTCCTACTTTCAAGTATCCTTATCCTATAATGATCCGTATATCTCCAGAATCTGCTGGAAGGCGGCCAGGCGAACCAAATGCTACCGATGCTACTCCGATCTCACCCAGGAGCAACCCGCGTGCTCCTGCCTGACTTTTGCCAGCAATTTCAGTTGCAATCTGATGGAGGCGGCCAGATGAGAAGCGGTACGTCCAGACGGTTTGCCTCTCAGAAAGCAAATGAAACGCATCGTTATGTGGCCCAAAGCGGTACACTGTTCTGGTAGTTAGTGACGCATACGACGGATTGAGGGATTCAATGGGGACTGATCTCTCTAGCGGGAAATACACCTGTTCTTGGCAGGTCACGTACACCTGCATGTCCTCCAGGCTCTGGCTAGCCAGCACTGGATGCGTTGTCACTACGATTGGGCGGCAGTGAGGGCCAGGAGGAGCTACCCCCTGGTTGCGTTGAGCTTCAAAAACATGGAGGGACCAGAGGGAATCGTCTGTGAGTTGGGGAATATCTCCTCGTGTCCAGCCTTCAATCATCGCTTGTTGATCCATGAGCGTCTTGGGATCGAGAGAAAAGTCCATGTTTTTCACATGGATCTGCGAAGACCCACAACAGTATTGAACCAGATCAAATTGCGGCACAATGCCCGCAGGTCCAGCAGGGATAGCGAAAGCGGGAACATACACCACTGGAGGGTCGGCGGGAATAGTGACGGGTCCGTGAAAAAGCACGGGTATGCCGCTTTTCCCCACAAGTAGCCCACCTTGCACCGTGATAGGAGTCGCTGAATCATTCGTAAACAGGAGCATCCCAACAGCATGACCAGTAGGAAAGTGCTCAGGGGCATAGATCATGGTCTCTTCCGTCTCCGTATCGACATGCTGATCCGTGTGGACTTGAAGCGGCAGCATCCAGTTTCCCTTCCCTTGATAGTACAGCAAGGGGGTCACAGTGACGGTGACGCTCGGCCTCTGTTGCCCAAACGGAAGAGTGCCGAGAGTCGTAGAGGGGATACCTGAGAGCACAATAGCAATCAGCACGATCCCCACGGGCACCAGCGACCTTTTTGAGAGGATGGGCTGCTGAAAAAGGCGCTGCGGCGGTTGCTGGACCTGGTATCTATTCCACAGATTGCACAACAGAAGAGTGGTCAGCGCTGCACACACAGCAGCACGCAGGGGTCCGTAGAAATCAAGTTGCGCTAGGTTCCCGTACAATAACAGCACAAAGACACTATTACTGGCGGTTGTGCTCGTCAGCGCGAGGACAAAGGTCCACCTAATGACGACAATAGTAGGGATAGGGTGCGCGCTCCACCACACGAGCGCGTTGGAAAGCGTGGCGGCCAGCAATCCAAGCAATTCGTAGTGCAGGGTCAGCGACCACACAGGGGTCTGATAATGGAGCTGCTCCATTACTACAATGCTCAATCCCCCCATTGTCACAATACCCAGCAGAGCAAGATACCATCTTGCCGATATGTGTATATGTCTCATAAATCCCTCCTTTTGCTCTCCTCATCGATCCATATAGTCGTCTAGGAGCGGTTTGAGGAGAAGGCTCTTGTATTCCAAGAGTTCAGAAAGAGTATGGGAGCACCTGCACTCCACTTGCAGGTAAATAGTCCTAAAAATGTGAGATGTTCACCTGCTCAACAGGTTTCTCTGCCTTAATAGAAGAGGTATCAGAAGAAAAATAATAGCATTTCACGCCATTATCTACACATAAATGGTATGTAATCTCGAAGTCGGTTACATAATGATTGCAGAACGCGGGGCTGCTCGTAGAGCGGCTTCGCGTTCTCTGTATGTATGGGGTATGTAAGGTTGGGGTGGGGTTATCTTGCTTTACCCCTGGCGGGTCAAAACCTGCGGCTGGCGATTCGCGTCGGGTTATGCTGTCACGTTCGGGCGGCGTTGTTGCGGTGCTGAAATGTGGACGAAAAAAAGGATACTGCGCGATGTCACGGTGGGGCGGTTGGGCTATGGTGAAATTGACACGGTAAACGGGTACTTGTTGAGAACAGGGTAATCTACAAGTCTGGGCGTGTTGTCTCAGAGACTTGTAGAGCAGTATTCTTTTCTGCTATCTTTGCACGTACAAGGTAGGAATCAGAGACACGTTTTCCAATAAAAGAGAGGCATATGCAGAGAACAAAGGGTCAAGGGCGCGGCTTTGCTTCAATGAGTCCAGAGAAGCGGCGCGAGATTGCCAGCCAGGGCGGAAAAGCGGCGCACATACAAGGAACAGCCCATAAGTGGACCAGCGAAGAGGCGCGGATTGCTGGGCAAAAGGCAATGGCAGATGTTGTAGCCAAGCGTATTCTATCTAGGGAAAAAAGAGAATTTCTGGTACATATGTTCTTGTTAATATAACTGATCGTCAAGCTATTTACGAGGGAAAAGGTGAAGCAAATGGCTAATACGCCACGTTTGTCCTATGTCGATCCAGAACTTATCAAGTTCAATCCAGCGAATCCTCGAAGCCATCAAGGGGCTGAGTTACTACGGCTAGAGAAAAGTATTGATAAGATTGGAATGGTTCAGTTGCCTACCGTTCGTGATCTGCCTGGCGGTTTTTGCGAAGCCATTGATGGGGTAGGCCGGATATTAACCGCTCGAAAAAAGGGCGAGAAGAGTATCGCAGTGGTGAATTTGGGGATTATAGATGATCGAGAAGCATTAGAGAAACTTCATGCGGCCAACTCGGTCCGTAGCTATGATTTCCTAGTAGAATGTCGGGGATTAGCGAATCTCCACCGGCAAGGAGAAACAATAGCCTCTCTTGCTGAGAAATTTGGAGGGAAACGCAAGTCGTCGGTTCACCTGATGGTAGATGTTGGGTATTTTCCCGATGACCTCTTTGAGTTAATGCTCAAAGAGGTCACCCAGTCAGAAGAATACACTAATCGATGGACGTCTTCATTACTCCGTGAGGTTCTTCCTCTACGCCAGGAACTTCCGGGGATAGAGCCAGTCCATGAGAGGGAATTGGGAGAAACCCTTGATAATGTCTATGATTATTCTGAAGTATATCTTGCACTTCAGAAGGTGTCACGTGGAGAAATTCTTAATCAGATTCAAATGATTGCTTATGTTGCACAGCGTAGGCTTGAGTTGTTTCAGGCTCGATTCGATAATATCCTACAAAAACAAGTTAATCAGGAAATAGAATTAGAAAAGCAAGCCATTGAGAAATCACACAGACAGGAATTAGAAGGAATACAAACGAAGACGATCCAAGCATACAATGCGAAGGTAAAGCGGTTAGAATGGCAGCTAGTAGAACTGCAAAAACAGCATCAAGGAGCTATCAAGGAGGTGGCAAAGCGGCCAGAAGCTGTTGCAAGCCTCGAACGAGAACTGGAAAAAAAAGTGAGGGAAGCTGAAAGAGAACGTAAGCTTTTACAAGCATTCTACGTCCAAGCTAAGGGGGAGACAACTGCTTATAAACAAATGCTTCAAAAAAATAAAGAGAGTGAGCTAGAAGAAGAGAAACAAAAGCATCGATTAAAAATGAATAAGGAACTAAAAGAAGAAAAAAACCAATGGGAAGCATATTATACACATAAGGATGAGGAAAGGCAGATCAAGGCAGAAAAGGGGGTAAGTCAAGCTGTAGCACATAGTATTGAGACGCTTTCCGAAACACAACAGTCGCTCCTCTACATCCTGTCCCCAGATATGCTTGAAAATGTGTTGAAGCTTCCTGAAGCAGAAATTTCAAGCCTTCGATCTCAAATTCGAGTAGTACAGGACACTCTTAACAAGGCCGAAGAAAGATTGAAGTATGGACCTGATGTCACTTATACAGACTCATTAGATATAAAATCTCTGGCCGGTCCATATCCATAAGATAAAATTCATTGATGCATGTTTTCCCGTGTCACGATACTGGTGTAGTAGGAGATGCAATAAGAAGATAGATAAGCTCAAAACCAACGAGTGCCTCTATAGAGGCACTAGAAGGGATATTGTGTCATGTGGTACTCCGCTCCCCATACTAAAACGTGGGACTCTCAAGATGAAGAGTTAGTACAAATTTTCGGAGTTTCTCTTCTTCATCCTGAAGAGAGTCACCCGCAGTTTGGATCTGCAATTCGCGCTCCATTGAGCGATGGGAATGGCAATATGCTTCGTAGCATTGCTACTGACGAGGAGGGGAAGGCAGTGCATGTCTACGAGAAGAAAACTGCCGCCCTTCCTACCACGTTGTTCAATCTGGCCGTTCATTTTGGGTATATGCGATGGATGGAAGATAACTTCTGGAACATATCACGGCATAGTCATGGTACGTTTGCAGGAGAAGACCTGGATGAGCGAGTTATCAGGGCACTCAGGAGGTATGCACGTGATGACTTTACGTATGGGCGAGTATATCCCATACGCTATACGCTAGAAAAACCGCCCTGGGAATTTTACTTCCACTGCGTTCCATCAGGAGGTTTCGAGACAGAACTGATAACTGGTAAACTAATTCATCCCGAAGGCGCACGTGTTCTTTGCGTGTTACCCAAATCAGAGCAAATCGCTGTGCGATATAACCTGACGGATATAGAATTAGAGTGGCTTGCAGGACAGATCATTTGGTTGATAGTACGTTTCTGTCAATGGCACACACTATTAGCAACGATGAGGAACTCATTGAAGCTTTTGATGGATGGGCCAAATATATGACGCCAGATACGATGAAAGCAGTCAGGGAGTTGATAGGGACAATCAATCGATACTTGATTACCCCTGATACAACTAGGGCTATGACACCCTGAACTTTGCTTCACGAAAGAGAGCAATAAAAGAGCGTAACTACTCAGGTACCCTTTGAGGCCAAATACTCAGCTTTTGATCTGCTAATGCAGAATCCTTTAGCGAATTCTCGTAAATACCTCTCATCAGAGAGTAAAATTTGCGAGAAACTAAGAGAAAAAAGGTACCACAAATTTGGTTTTGAACGGGCTTGAGTAGTTACAGAAGCCTAATACACTCTATTTATAAACGCACACTTTTCGCTTCACTAAATTCTATAAAATCACCCATTATCCTCTAGGGACACCTCTTCTTCATCTTCATATGGAATATACTCAACTTCCACATTCTTCGCTGTGACTTGTCTCTCTTCCCATTTGGCTATGGTGACGGAGGCTTCGTAAGTGTGTTT
>CAXUEY010000096.1:0-23573 GCA_964250225.1 uncultured Ktedonobacteraceae bacterium
TATCCCCCACCTACCAGCGTGACAATCTCCAGCTTACTTCCCTCGTGCAACACCACCTGCTCAAATTCACTGCGCGCGACAATCATCCCATCCATCTGCACGACGACGTGTGTAGGCGTAACGGCTACTTCGCGCAAAAGGTCCGCCAGCGTGCTCCCTGCCCTCACTGCGCGCGGCTGACCGTTCGCAATAATTGTGATCGTTGCACCAGACGTATTCGCACTCTGATTCATACTCATCTCCTCTTTTTCGGTCTCTCGAAAAGCTCTTAGCTATCCACATACCCTCTCAGCGTATCACGCTTTATAGCAAGCAATGGCGGCTTGCAATTCCTGCACTGCTTGCTCTATATCATTCGCGTCTAAAATCGCTGAAATAACAGCGATGCCATCCGCGTCCGCCTCCATCACCTGGCGAGCGTTCACGCTGGTAATCCCGCCAATGGCGAGCAACGGAACAGTTGAATTCCCCTGCTTCAATGCCCGTATTAGTTGCGGGCCGCTGACAGACCCTCCGGGGTGAGAGGGCGACGCGAAGATTGTGCCCCCAAGCAAGAAATCTGCTCCAGCGGCAACGGCTGTACGAGCCTCCTCCGGCGAGTGAACCGAGGCGCCGAGCAGATAGCGCTCACCCACCAACTGACGCACAGTCGCGAGTGGCAAACTGTGGATACCTAGCTGAAAACCGTCCGCGCCAACTGCCAGCCCAATATCCACGCGATCATTGACGATGAAGAGCGCACCGTAGCATCGGCAAAGCTCGCTCAGCGTAATAGCCAGCGCATACAAACGCGCGGGTGAAAGGGCATGGCCGCGCAGTTGTAGCATGGTGACGCCCGCAACCAGCGCTCGCTCGACCTTCTGAATAAGGTCTGGCCGCGCTGGATCGGTAACCAGACAGAGTTGCGGACTCCTCAGACGCGACTCGTTCATGGCAACGCTCAACTTCCCACCTGTGGCAGGCCAACCAGCGGGCTGCTCGCAGTGGCCTGGACACGACGTGGGATGCGTCCGGCCAGGTAAGCAGCGCGCCCGGCCTCAACGCCTAGCCTCATCGCCAGGGCCATTTGCAGCGGATCCTGTGCCTGCGCTACTGCCGTGTTTACCAGACACGCTGAAGCGCCCGCCTCCATTGCCAGAGCTGCGTCCGAAGGCACACCGATCCCTGCATCGACGACCACTGGCACACGTGCCTGTTCGATAATGATCTGGATCTGGTGCAGGTTGGGTACGCCCTGGCCAGAACCGATAGGCGAACCCAGCGGCATGACCGTCGCCGCGCCCGCGTCCTGCAAATGCTGGCACAGCACGGGATCGGCGTTGATATAGGGCAGCACATCAAATCCTTCCTCGGCCAGTTGCCTGGTAGCCTCCAACGTTGCGATAGGATCGGGTAAAAGATACTTCGCGTCGGGAATGACTTCCAGCTTCACCCAGCGCGGTAGGCCCATCGCAGCAGCAAGGCGGGCGGTCTGCACAGCCTCCTGCACAGTCTTACAGCCCGCTGTATTGGGTAAAATCGTATAGCGGCTCTGGTCGATATAATCGAGCAGACCGGGCTGCTGGGGATTGGAGAGGTCGAGCCTGCGCAGGGCGACGGTGATGATCTCTGCGCCACTGGCCTCTAAACAGGCGCGCATCTCCTCAAATGTGCGATATTTCCCGGTTCCAAGCATCAGTCGTGAATGGAACTCACGTGCGCCAATTTTCAATATATCCATCTGTTGTTTGCCTTTCTTTGTTCTTACACATGATTCAGGATTGAATGGCATTCAGTAGCGCGCGGGCAGCGGCAGCGATATCGTCGGCACCGACCACCGCTGTAATCACCGCCACACCAATGGCTCCTACCTGCATGACCGGCGCGACATTCTGAGCGTTGATCCCGCCAATGGCGATCAGTGGGATGCTTGTACGCGCTGTCAACTCGCTCAGAAAGTGTGTACCGATGGGCGCACCTGCATCGTGCTTGGACCTGGTGGCGTAGATGGCGCCAACACTGATATAGTCGGCATGAGCGGCTATCGCGACATCAGCTTCTGTGAGATTACCAGCCGAAACGCCCAGGATACGTTCAGGCCCCAGAATCTGGCGCGCCAGGTGAACCGGCATATCATCGTCCTGGCCCAGATGCGCGCCATCCGCCTCCACAGCCAGAGCCACGTCGATACGGTCATTCACGATCAATAACGCCCCATGCTCGCGAGTCAGGCGGCGCAAGGCCAGTCCCTCTTCGACCAGTTGGCGCGTGCTGGCCTGTTTGTCGCGCAATTGGATAACCGTCGCACCACCTTCAAGCGCCGCTTGAGCCACGCTCACTGTGTCGCGTCCACGTGACCATTCGCGCGCGGTCAGCACATGTAACGCCAGGCGCGGGATTAGTTCTTCACGTCGCCAGAGGCTGGCAACTGGCGCGGCGGGTTCGAAAAAAAACGTCATCGCTCACTCACTTTCTGCGGAGAGCATCCGGGCCATTGAGCAGAGGCAGGTTGTTCCCATCGCCAAAAGTGGCCCAGGGGACCGTGCCCATGCCCCAGACCAGAAGCGTGTTGAAGCGCGCCCGTGACAAAGTGCTTGGCCTCGCGCACCGCCTGCTCTACAGCGTAGCCACGCGCTAGTAGCGCTGTGATTGCCGCGGAAAAAGTGCAGCCGGTTCCATGTGTATGTCGCGTGACAATGCGCTCGGCGTGCAATTCAACATAGCGCGAGCCAGCATAATATACATCGATGGGTTCAGCAATCCGGTGGCCGCCTTTGATGACTACGTGACGCGGCCCCAGTGCGTACAGAGCGTGAGCCGCTACCCGCATATCGTCGAGGGTTTTGATGCGTCGGCCTGTGAGCACTTCCGCTTCCGGGATGTTGGGCGTGAGCACTTCCGCCAGCGGGAAGAGCAGTGTGCGCAGGCTCTCCACGGCTTCAGGATGCAACAAGGCAGCACCACTTGTCGCGACCATGACGGGATCCACGACCAGGCGCAGCCCCCAATGCCGCACACGATCAGCCACCGCCGCGATCAGGGCCGCGTTCGCGAGCATACCGGTTTTCGCGACCTGGGGCGCAAAGTCTTCGAGTACTGCGTCGATCTGTGCCTCGATCAGTTCAGGAGGTAACTCCAGCGCAGTCCGCACACCGAGCGTGTTCTGGGCAGTAACCGCCGTCAGCGCAGAAAGGCCGTAAGTACCGAGGGCCGCGAAGGTCTTCAGGTCCGCCTGGATGCCCGCACCCGCGCTCGAATCGGACCCGGCTATCGTTAAGGCACGGGGAAGACGCTCGCTCGGAGATTGTGTCTCGCGCTCAGACATGGGTAGCCTCCAGTAGTTTCTCGCGTGGGGAGTCAAAGGAGAGAGGCTGACAATTCGCAGATGTGATGTTGATGGCGCGTTGATGTACGACGCATTCCCTTCGCCGGCATTACCCGGATCAGGTTCATCGGGTTTTCCACATCTACGGTGGTACTCTCAGCCCGGCTCTACCGAGCTCCCCTAGCGAACGTTCAGTGATATCCTGTTTTCTATTGTAGCCCACGATACTTCCTACATGCAAGGGTGCAGGCCATTCTCAAACCGGTTTTTGCCCCCACACTCTCTGGAACATCGTTACCCCACAAAAACCAGCGGCATACATATCTGCCATTGCCTGTGTATAGAGCAAATCAAGTCCCTCCTGCGTGATCAATTGGTCACGAACGAGTACAGGCTGCATAAGCCGCATCAGAGCAGAATAATCCTCGACTGTCTGCAGATGAGCTGTCGATCCCAGTGAATAGTTTAACACATGCATCTGCTGCTGGATGTGTGTAAAACCACTTTGCTGCAACAGGTGCGCCTGGACTGCCATGATGCCAATTTGCGACCCTTCGGCAGTAAAACAGTGCTGGCCCAGGCGCATATACTGAACCATGAGATTGTTATACCGCATAAGTGCCTGACTGTTCGCAATACCGAGATTCTCTAACTCTACACTGCACATCAAACCGCCAGGGCGTAAAATGCGGAAGCACTCTTTGAGGAAGAGTGGCCATGTGCTGGTAAGTAAAAAACCTGTAATAAAACGCGCGTGAACGATATCTATTGATGAATCCGGCAAGGACAGAGTTCGGCTAGCATCGACCACCTCAAATTGGGCATTGTGTAGTTGTCGTATACGCGCGCAAGCGCTGGCATAAGCAGTCATGCGCTTACTGATATCGATGCCCATAATCTGACAAGCAGGATACATGTGCGCCATCTCTAACACCCATTCACCCGGTCCACAACCAATATCCAAAGCAGTCTGACCTGAAGTGGGCACGATCTGAAAGGGCAAGAGCCCAACATGTTCACTAATGAGATGGGCCTGCTTGATGAGACGTTCCATTTCTTCTGCATTTTCAACGTCAATGGGGTAGAGTGCGAGTTCTTCCTGTACACTGGCCATCTCGTTGCTCCTTAGCACCACAAAACAAAATCTTCCACCTGACGATACCTGAGTTCCTTTGTTTGTCTCTCTGTATACTACATTGTATACACAATTTTTGCAAGCATTTTTAACATGAATACCCTACTTTCTCTACAAAATCTCTACAAATATCTTGTGTAAATGCTCCACTGAAGTAACTTGTGTAACGTTATTTTACCACTTTTTATGCTAAATTCTCTAAACATGCCTGTACTTGCTGAAGTGCGTACATATGGCTGATACGCTCTTGCTCCAGGCGGATTTCTTCTTGCGCGAGGCGCAGAAAGAGCTGGTACTCCTCAGCGGTCAGAGAGGGCAATTGGCGCACGCGGCAGGGGGTGCCGATAACACAAAATTCGGCAAAAGTGGCTAGCGTTGCTTCATCCATCATGAGCGAAATGACATGTGGAAAGATGGAACGCAGTTGTGAGAGGATCTGGAAGCCCTGCGCGTCGAGGTCGCCCCAGTAGACAATGGGGCAGGCTCGCAGCCAGCCGAGAGCTGCCAGGCTGCCAACTTTGAAACCACCACCCAGAATGGCGATGGTATCAGGCAGCGCTGGGAGGGTGAGAAAGGTCTTTTTGTTCTCAGTGATGATGCAGACCTGGGCACTGAAATCCAACGCTGCCAGTTGCGAACAGGGGATGCAGAGTTCGTTGAGAGGCAACGCGTAACGGGTATGCAGCTGCTCACCCAGGAAACGTATATGGACCAGCGTCTCCTCTTCACGCAGGCCGTAGCGTTGCGGAAAAGTCGGCGCGTTAGATGTGATGGCCTCGGTGGGCAGCACAATATCGAGCAGTTCGCGCAAGATACCCTGGTGCTGCTCCACAAACTTGGTGTGGACGCTCACTGGCAGTTCACGAATATACACTCCAGGTCGAGGGTGAGCCAGGAAATAACGACACACGGCCAGCAGTCCCGGCCAGGCAGCGTGCTGTTCGATCAGTTTTCTGGGAAAACGCTCGACCCAACCCTCCAGTTGCGGCACGAGCGCGCGCATCAGCGCGACATCCTGCTGAAAAATGACAAACTCGTCAGTTTTCTCAATGAGCGCGAGCAGATCTTGTGGTGTATCCAGCCAGATACGCACCGGCAGCGTCTGTGTGCTCAGCGCGCGCTTTTGCTGCGTGAACCATTCGATCCGATAGCCTGGCTTTGCTGCGTTTTTCTCATTGCTCTGTAGCCGTTGCACCTCGGCACGCAGGCTGGCGAACTCGCTAGAGGACTTGCCGGCGGGAAAAGAGAGCGGCACAAACGTCTCCCCACGCACCCAGCTTTGCACAAAGGCCAGATACTGCCGCTCGGCCCGCAGCCTGATCTCCGCCGGCGTAATCACGCAGTCCCTCCTCTGTCCAGCGACACCATCACTCGTGCATCCCGTCTTGCATGTGCAGCATCTGTTTGCGCGCCATGTATTCGGCGAAGGTCAGGTTATAGACGCGCGAGTCGTTCTCCTCCTCGTTGTTGGTGACGAAGTGGCAGGCGGTGATATACGGCTCGACAACGTGGATCTTATCCAGCGGCGTGATCACGAGCAGTTGCAGGTCCAACTGACGGAAGAGTTCCATCGCGTAGCGCGCGTTCTGCTCATCGGATTTGCTAAACGCTTCATCTACTGCCACAAAGCGAAAAGTCCGGCCACGTCCGGTCTCCTGGTCCAGCCCATACTGATAGGCGATGGCGGAGGCTAGAATAGTATAGGCCAGCTTCGCTTTCTGGCCACCCGATTTGCCGGAAGAATCGGTATAGTAGTTTTTTTGCACACCATTCTCGCGATAAAGTTCTGCCGCCGAGAAGTCAAGCCAGTTGCGCACATCGGTGACGAGGGTGGTCCAGCGTGGGTCTTCCTCGAAACGCTGGAGCAACTCGCGAATACGCTCGAAGCTGCGCTCGTTGGCCTCGCTGGTACGCGATTTTGCCACGTCCGGGATGCAGTCGCGCAGCAGGTTGCGAAACTCACGCACACGCATATCGCGCGAACGCTCACACACGAGCTGGATATAGGTCAGATCGGTGTAGCCAATCGAGCCAAGCGAGACGTTCAGCCGGGCGATACTGCGCCGGATCTCGTCTTCCTGCATATCCAGCGCCGCTTTAAAGCTGCCGATATCAGTAATGACTTTCTCATTGAGCAGATCTTTAAAACGTCTCCGGTGGCGCGGCAGATCCTCGTGACGGATACGCTCGTAAGCCCGGCGGTACTCCTCCAGCGCTTCTAATGAGGCATCCATCTCTTGCTCAAAAATGACGTTGGTTGAGCGGAAATCGCGCATTCCATTGACGATCTTTGTGTCCAGAGCACGCAACTGGCTCTGTAAGGTCGTTGCGCGGTTCTGGTAGAGCTGGCGCAGACGTTCGCGCACATCGTCGATACTCACAAGCGAGAAGACGAGATCTTTCTCGCGCGCCTGCAACTCTTTGAGGTCCTTCTCGATGTGCGCGAGAATGCTGACCTCGCGCACCAGGATGTCGTCGCCCAGATAGCGCCCACATTGCGCAATCGTCGCTTCTGCGTTCTCAATCTTCTGCTCCAGATCAGCGCTTTCACGCAGAATACCGGTGTTTTCGCGCTGAACCTCACGATACTGCTTTTTCACGTCCTCCAATTGTTGGCGGAGCACGCTGAGATGCTGGCTGTTCTGCTCCAGTTCGCGCAATTGCTGGCTCAGTTCCTGCTGCGTGGCGACGACGGCGCGCCAATCGATGGACTCGAAGTGTTCGACGGCCAGCAGGAGTTGCAGAAGACTGCGCTTGGTCTCAATCTCCTGGCGGCGCGCATCGATTTTGGTCATGGCAGCGGCGACACGCTGGCGTTCGGCCTGCACACGGAGCAGTTCACGAGCCAGAGCCTGCTGCTTCTCTTTATTGCTCCAGCCCAGGATATAGTGGCGGCGATCCCCCAGGCGCGAGCGATCATCTTTTTCGTGGCGAGCCAGGCCATGACGGATCTGGCCGTTGAGGGTCAGGGCGCGCCCGGCATGCTGAAACTCCTCTAAGCTGTCGCAGCAGAGATAGTCAAAGCTATCGATTAGTTCGGCGGTCAGCCAGCTGGTGAAAGGCGTGTCGGGACGCACCTCCAACTTGTGGAAGAGCGCGTTGGCCTCCATGCGCCCATCGTGACGCGGCGAGCGAGCGTTTTTCACGCGATGATAGACCAGACGCCCACGCAGGTCGGTGGTATCCACGTAGCGGCTCACCTGCGGGTAGTAGCTCTCGGCGACCAACAATTGACGCCCAAAGCCATGCAAGAGACGCTCAATCGCTGGTTCCCAACGCTGCTCGCTCTGACGCACGCGCAACACTTCGCCGATAAACGGTACATCGCCCTCTTCCAGACCCAGCGCCTCGACCAGCCGCAGACGAATGCGCACATCTTCGGCGGGGATCTGGCTGCTGCGTTGTCTCAGCGAGGCCAGCTCGCTCTCCAGTTCCTGACAGGCGTCTTCGCACTGTTTCAACTGTTGCACATAGCCGTCGCGCTCCTGCTGCACATTCGTCAGTTCGCGCGCGATTTCTGTTTGCAGCCGCTCGGCCTGAGCACGCGTGGCGTAAAAGGTTGTTTCGTCGGTATAAGGGGCTAGGCCCGACTGGCGGGCCAGACGATCATAGCCGCTGGCCTGCTTCTCACGCTCGCGCCTGCGCTGCTCAAGCGTCTCGATATCGTGCTTCAAGCGGTCAAGCTGCCGCCCCACATCGTCGTTGTTGATAGCCACACCCAGATCCAACTCTTGCTGATGTAGCCTCTCCAGGTCGTGTTGCAGAGTCTCTCCACGCGCCTGGCAGATGCTCAAACGCTGCCGGGCCTGCTGAATGACCTGCTCGGCCAGGGTCTGGCGGCGACTGGCGATGTAGACATTGAGTAGTTCGGCACAGCGATTAGCCTCACTGATGCGCCCCTGCTGCTCTTCATACTTCTGCGCGTCCTGCATCAGCGGTTCCAGGATAGCCAGTTGACGTTCAGCCACCTGGATCGACTCATGTGCTTTCGTGAGGTTCTCAAAATTATCGCGCAACTGTTTGATGCGGGCCTGGGCGTCGGTCTTCTCCAGCATATGATCGCGTACAAACGTATTGAGGCCACCAATTTCTTTAATCGAGACGATCTGGTTGAAGAGATCCAGCGCCTTTTCCGAACGGAAACCCATCATCTGCCGAAAACGTCGTCCATAGGCCGCGAACTCCTGGAAAACTTCGGCGCCATAGGCTCGCAGTTGTTTGCGCAGATCAGCGGGCGCTCCCTGGAAACGGAAATGCTCGTCGATGCTCAGGGCAACGGGCGCGACGACGAAAAGCTTGCGCACAACATCCTCAATCCAGAGCACCTGGGCCAGGGTGACGGTCTGTTGCGTCTCCGCATTGGCGAAGACGGCCAGCAACACCGCGTGGGCATCGGGCTGGCGCAGGTATTGAGGGCGCGAGAGATTATTCTCCAGGTTTTTCTGCTTGCCCCACGCACCCAGAATATAGGAGCGCTCGTCGCGTTCGCGCACTTTCTCCGAGCCAGAGGCCAGGTTATATGAACGACGCTGATAAGGCACCAGCAGCGTGAGCAGGGCATCCACCAGTGTGGACTTGCCGGAGCCATTCGCGCCGGTCAGCAGCGACGTACCGCCAGAGGGGTTGATACTCCAGATGCGCTGGCTGAACGTGCCCCAGTTGTAGACCTCCAGCCGGGCCAGGCGGAAACCCTCGGCGCTGGCCTGACTCTCTGTGGTGACTGTCTCGCTACTCAATAGCACCATCGTCGTTCCTTTCTGCGTGCCCCTTGCTTGCGCCATCCCCCAATCTCTCTTTCAACTCGAATAGTTGATCGGCGTTGATTTTCGCCTTCAAAATGCGCCGTACCTCGAAATATTCCTGGCCCAGGCGCGGAGCCTTTTTCAAAAAGCCCAGGTCAATGACCTTTTCGATCAGGCTATCGATGCGCCGTTGCAGTTGCAGCTCGTTGTTGCGCTCCGGCAGCATGGGCAGCAGCATCTCGCGGATCTGTTCCCTGGTCAGCAAGCAGGCGGTGCCCAGGAGGTTGCTGGTTTCAAACTGCAAGAGCTGCTCGCGCAAGAGCACACAGAGCATCGAGACTTCACGGCTGAGCGGCAGACGCCGGGTCAGACGCGGCAGATCTATCTGATGACCCTCGTCATCTTCCCAGGTAGGCTGACGTAAAAATGCAAAACCATCTTCTTCATATACGAGCAGTTCCAGACCAATCTGCGCGCAATAATGGCGGGCCTGTTCGCGATGCTGCAAGAGCAGGTTCCAGGGCGTCGTATCGTCGCTATAAAGTGGTCCCTGCAAAAGCCGAATTATGGCAGGTGCGTAAGGGGTCAGCGCGTTAGCTCGCATGTTGGCTGCTCCTTCGATAGGAAATGCATGGCAAGAGCAAGAGCCGCTCGGCGCGCGGCGTCTCCAGACCCGTGCTCGCGATAGAAATCTCTTCGCTCGATGTGGGATCGATCAGATGGCGTGGGTCGCGAGCGGCCAGCACACAATAGGTCAGTACTTCGGCAAGCCCCTTCTCGATGGGATAGTGTTCCAGCACCTCCGAGAGCCGCACCAGCGGGCGTTGTTCCAGCAGCGTCTCGATCCTGCGTCGTAATACCATCTCATCCACCGCGAACTGGCTGTAGAGGCGGGTGAAATCAATCTCGCGCAGATCTTCGCTGCTGGCCGTTTGGGGCTGCTCGCTAAAGGTCTGCGTGCGTGTTGGCTGCCACAATTCGCGTTCCATGACCATCTGAACCTCTGGCACACCCTCCAGTTCCAGCAACGCGCCTTTCTCCGGCGCGTCGTGCCGGAAAACGGCCTGCTTAATCTCCTGGATCAACTCGTGGACGCGGCGGTTCTCCGCGATGGTCTGCTCATCCAACAAACGGCGCAGTTGCTCTGCCAGGCGCGCATTGGAATGCACAACCTTCTCACCGGCTGTCACGAGATAGCCGGGCAGATGGGGCAGCAGATGATCGTCGCTCAGCGCTGAACGCAATTCGGCCAATTCATCCAGGGCGTTGAGCAGGTCTTTTAGCTCATCGCCCTGCGTGGGAGACATCAAAAATTCCCAGAACGAGTAGAAGCTGCGCCCCTGGTCCGAAGCCTTGAGTTCTTCGTCCGCGTCCAGCACATACTCAACCAGCGTACCCTTGCGCATGCCCGGCTGCAACTGAGCCGCCTGGATCGAGCGCGCAATCTCGCGAAACTTCTCCTCAACCAGGCGGAAATCGCGCAAAAGCTGGCGCGCCAGTTGTGAGGCCTCGAAGAAGCGTTCGCGCACCTGGGTGGGGGTGTAAATATTCTCGACTCTGCCGTTCTGACGAATCTGCTCAATCTGGCGGTCCAGTTCGGCGCGCTGCTGCTCCAGCTGTTCCAGGCGTTGGGCTGGATCTTCCGTGCTCTTCTGCACAATTTCGCGCAACAGTTGCACGATCAGCAAAAAGCGCGATTCTGTGCCAACAAAGGCTTGAGATTGCATATCCTCCAGCCAGCCAATGGCTCGTTCGGTCTCCGAGGTCAGTTCAACTGCTGGTACATCGCCATGCCCGTAGACAGCGATGCGAATAAAACGATGCTCTTCATCTGCCCAGTCGGTTATATATGCCTGCGCATTTCGCGCGTAGCGTCCTGGCACGCGTTCATTCACATACTCTAGCGTGCCCTCCAGTTGCTCTACCAGTTCCGGTAGAGGTATAGAGACGCGTTGGGCGCGCTTAAACTGTTGATAGAGAAAGCTGACGATCAGTGCAGCGTTATCGGCTTTCAACAAGCGGATACTCGGCGCATTCTGTAAATCCCAGGTCAGCCGCTCCTCATCCATCTTCAAAGGCATGAGCGTTCCCCTCTACGTTGCAAACAAGCACACGAACCGTTCTGCGCACCCCGTCTTTCCAACGTGGCGCAAAGTGGTAACGCTTCTAGCAAAAAAACAGGCCTGGCCGCGCTTGAGCAGTCAGGCCAACATTTTTATCTGTCTGTTGCGTGGATGTGCTCCAAATGTGTAAAATATGATAATACATTTCGCTGTGTAATGCAAATGGAGATCCCCAAAAGGGGCGCAAAGGCCTTTCCTGGCTTGTGCGCAGGTTTATTGGCCGGCGAGCCGTGCTATCACCGGGGCCAATACCTCCAGGCTCTGCTCGAAGGCGCTGATGTACGAGATACCATAGCGCTCCCGCCGCACCAGAAGATCCTCGCAGATCTGGTCGATGGTCCCCAGCAACAGGTATGGCGCCTGCAAGATCATGTCCGTACTGACATCATAGCCCGCGGCCAGCGTGCTCGCGATAAATTGAGCTGCCTGCTCGCGGTCCTCGGTGGTAATCACCTGGGCTACCAACACGCCCAGTTCCAGCTCCGCAAAACGCGCCCCTGCTGCCTCGCGCACCCAGCCAATTTTCTGTTCAAGGGCTGCGGGAGTTGCGTCCATCATTTCCTGCCCTTTGCCATCGGGTCGCGCTCTGGGGATAAATCCAACAATGTCGGCCTCTTGCGCGGCGATTGAGAGCAGGCGCTGCCCACCGCCGCCGATGTGAATTGGCGGATGCGGGCGCTGGGCTGGTTTGGGGTAGCCTTCTAAATCGGTAATGGTATAGTGCTGGCCCGCGAAGTTGACGGGTCCATCCGCAAATAAACCCTTGATAATCTGCACAGCCTCTGCCATTTTTTCAATGCGCACGCCAGACCGTTCAAAGGGAATGCCAGCTCGTTCGTATTCGGGCTTCATCCAGCCTGCACCCAGGCCCAGTTCGAGACGTCCACCAGAGAGCACATCCAGCGTGGCGGTTTCTTTGGCGAGCATGACCGGGTGGCGAAAATCGTTATCGAAGACCAGGCTGCCCACGCGCAGCGTACTGGTCGCATCAGCCGCCGCCAGTAACGCGGGGATGGGAGAAAGTTGCTCGCCCAGGTGGTCGGGGATCAACACGGTCGAGTAACCCAGATCTTCAGCCTGGCGCGCAATCTCTCGCCATTCTTCCCTGGATTTATTCCCGTGAACCGAAACACCAAAACGAAAGGGTCGTTGTTTGCTCATCACATACTCCTTCTGACAATCAGGACGCGTCTTCTAGACGCAATAACTCGTCCGCAATCTCGCGCCAGACATCCTGCTGAGCCTGTTGAGTGGAAAGATATCCTCCGAAAGCCATCGCCTCGCCCTGTTTGAGTATGACACGCTGCTCAACATTCGCGAAGTATGGCAGTTGGCGCTCATAATCCGGCAGCTTCCCTAACTGGATCTCTTTGAGGGTATAAAACTCATCTGGCAGGAAGATCAACATGGCGAGATGGGCATAGAGTTCGAGCAGATTTCTATACACCGACGTAAAATAGTGTGGCTGGGTACTTGCCGCGAGCAGCACACCAGCGATTTTCCCCTGACGCATCACAGGCATAGCCACCGCGCTCTGCTCATGGGTGGTCCACTGGATGGGGCAGGGCGGATTACTCTCGCGACTCTCCGCATAGATCATTTCGGCAGCCATCATGGTATTGCCAGCCAACGATTCGGTCCCTAAAAAAATGGTTGTGCGCTCCAGATTCCTTCCCCAGGGGGCCGTCCCTATGCCACTAATCTGGCGCAGACTGCGCACCTTTTTCCCCGGTGCAGGCGGCACACACATGGCAAAAGTGAGGCACAAGCCCAATCTGTCGGGGTCCAGATGTTCCAGCGCCTGCTCAAGCAGTGCCTTTTGCAAAGCCTGACCAACCAGTTGCGGCGGCGTTTTCGTGTATATCTGAAACATCTGCGTATAGAGGTCAGCGGGTATTTCCGGAACAAAAGCGTTCGGCTCAAATTTTTCGCGCACAAAAGTAGGGAACTCCGCGGCGATCAAACGGAGAAAAAGGGGCGAGAGGTCGGGTGCAAACGCGCGGGCCAGGCGGCGAATATTCTCGTCGCGCGGCTGCGATTCGCCAGAGACCCAACGCCGCAACGTAATCCATTTGACATCGATCTCGCGCATCAAACGTGACCGCTCTTGTGGGTTTTTGATCGCGTGCCCAAGCAGGTCCCGCCAGGTGCTGAATTCATAACTCGCATCCATGATGTGTAGCAACCCTCCACAGAACTTAAGCAACAGCCATTGTAGATCACCAGCGTATGATAGCCTTTTTTTTGCAGGAAAGCAATAAGATGCTACATATATTTATGTATCGTTTAAACGGGAAGCACAAGACTGCTTTTTTCCGCTAGGCCAAAGATGCTCTCCATTGCCTCAGGCGCGTAGCGTTCAACGATGGCTTCCGTAATGGCGTTGGCGCGACAGATCTCACCGAAGAGGCTGGCGCTGCCGCGTGGCGTGCGTTTCTGGGTGAGCGGGTCCAGTTCGACCAGACCGAAGCGCGCACCCCAACCCTCGGCCCATTCAAAGTTATCCGTCAGCGTCCAGTGCAGGTAGCCACGCACAGGAATGCCCTCCTGAAGCGCGCGGTGAACCTGCACCAGGTGCTCCAGGATCGCGCGTGGGCGACGATCATCCCGCGCATCGCAGAAGCCATTCTCGGTGATATACAACGGCTTATTACCCCGCGTGCTCTTATAGATAGTTTTGAGCACGCGATACAGACCCTCAGGGTAGATCTCGCCAAAGTTGCCCTCCAGCCCAGGATCATTCATCACGCCTCCTGACCTATAGAAGCGGCGCAGAAAGAAGTCCTGTGGCCGCGTGACGTCGAAACGCACCATCTCGCGGGTGTAGTAGTTGACGCCATGAAAATCGCGGGTGCCAGGAGATCGCTTGAGCGGTTCCAAGACAAACTTAAGTGGGAATGGCATCTGTCCAGTTTCAGCAGCTTTAAGAATTACCCAGTTAAAAAACTCGTTATGTACAGCGGCGCCAACCATATCAGGCAGCCAGAGTGGTCTGGCGGGATCGAAGAGGCGGTAGTGCAGGCAATACCCAATGCGCGCTTCAGGTTGCTGCTCGCTAATTGCATAGAAAGACTCAACGTGCGCTTGCAACATATTGCGCAACACCAGTGCAGCCCGCATCACGCTATGTTCGCCAGGCGGGAATGATCCCAGGAGATAACCCATTGCCGCGTAGACATTTGGCTCGTTAAAGGTGATCCAGAAATCGCAGAGATCCCCCAATTGCGCGACCACATACTTGACGTAGCGCGTGAAGAGCTGGATATTCGCGGCATCGGCAAAGCCCCCGCGATCCGCGAACCAGAGCGGCTCGGTAAAATGGTGCAGAGTCACGATAGGGGTCATCTGGCGGCGGCGCAAATCGCTCAACAACGCCCGATAGCGCTCGATAGCGCTACTATCCCAGCGCCCCTCGTCCGGCTCGATGCGACTCCATTCAAGACTCAGGCGCAAAGCATTGTTCTCCATCTGCGCGGCCAGGTCAAAATCTATCTCGGCCTGCTGCCACCAATCGCAAGCCACGCCACAGAGATCACCTGAGAGGATATGCCCCTGCTGCTCCCAGCGATGCCACTGGTTGTTGGTATTGCCACCCTCGCACTGGTGAGAGGCGGTGGCGTTGCCCCATAAAAAGCCCGTGGGAAAGTGCAGAACACGTGTGCTGACCATAGAGAAAGTGGCTCCTTTGTCGGTTGCTGAGATAGTATTGCTATTGTAGCACATGCAATCTCTACAGGGGCCTCCGTACTGTGTTTACCATTGGCGGTACAGGGATGCTTGTTTTATCATCTGCTGAAAGAGACAAATCTTTTACCCCTCCTTCCTACACATCAAACGATACCAACTTTTCGTGCCAGGGCGTCTGCGAATAATTGTACAGCGTGAGGCGCGTGCGCCAGCCATAAAAACGGTTCGACCAGCTCCAGTTCCATCAGGCGCAACGTGCCAGCCTCGTCATGGATGAGATCAACGCGCGCGTATAAAGGAGATGTGGGCAGCAAATCAAGAATGTTGCGCGCGAGAAGTAGTTCATCCTCTTGCGGAACGATGAGCTGATCCTGCGCGTCCGGCTCCAGATCGAGAGCTGGCTCGCGCTCGATAGCATGGGTGTATGTTCCATCGATAAAGATGAGCGAGCGTTCATGCGAGCTGGTGACGGTCGCGAGAAATGGTTGCAGCAGCATATCATTAGTGACGAGCAACTGGTCGAGATGGGCCTGGCCTGCCTGCGCCATCTCTGTTGTGATCACCATCGTTGCATATGCGCTGGCAGAGACAGCCGGCTTGATCACAACTTTCGGCCAGCCATGCTGCTCCATCAACGCGGCAAGGTTCGCGCTTGTCCCCTGCTCCAACCAGAGTGTGGGAACGATGGGGATTGCGCGTTGTTCCAGTTCGCGCAAGTAGAATTTATGCGTGTTCCATCTCAGCAACTCAAGCGGGTTCCAGAGCGCGTGCTGACTCGCCACGCCTTCAGCCCAGGTGAGAAAGGCGGTGCGTTGATGATGATAATCCCAGGTGGAACGGATCACGGTGACTTTGGGTGCGGACCAGTCCACACCTGGATCGTTCCACACCACGGGCCGCGCTCGCAGGCCACGCTCCGCCAGCGCGGGAATAAGCAGGGCATCATCGGCGGTCAGATCTGGTAAGTCGGCGTACGTTGCGAGGGCGATATCTATCATAAAAGGTGGGTCTATCCTTTTGTTGCAGAGATATTATTGATATTGTAGCACGGAATCTCTGCGCGACAAAGCCCTGAAGCTAGCTATGTATCACTTTCTGGCGCCAGGACCCCACGATACACGAGGGGGAGACGCAGGCTCCCTTCCTGCCCTAAAGGGATCTCCATATCTCTGGTGAAGATCTCGGTCCTCCAGCCAGTCGAACGTCTGAAGACGATGGCTTCCATCTTTGTCTGGCTGAACAGTATGTAGATCTCCAGGCTAGCACACTGCGTGTACAAATCGAATTTGGTGGTCCGATCCTCCTGTGCAGTAGATTCCTCAGAGAGTACCTCCACAATGATACGTGGATAACGAGCATAGGAACTAATCCGACCCTTTTCTCGTTTTCTGGAAAAGTCGGAAAGCGCGCAGGACACCAACACATCGGGACGTTTGACGGCTCCATCTGGATACCCCTTGTGAGGGGGAATCTCGACTTCACGTTCTCGATAGGGGCGGCAGGGTCCCTCAAACCCAAACAGTTCTTTGAAAGCCACGAGTACATTATCAGCGATGGTAATATGCTGTGGAGACGGCGGAGCCATCAGATAAATGCGTCCTTTGATCCACTCATAGCGATAGTCCATGCCTTGTTCAGCCAGGTGATCGAAGTCTGTCCGACTCATTGGGAAACCCACGCGTATTGCATAATCATCATCGTAAACATAATCTAGCGCCATTGTCTCTCTCCTTCCCCGTCATATGGAACGTATCATCCTGAGAATAGCATGGCTGTCAAACGCGCCCAAAGTGGGTAGAGGAAGAGGGGGGTTGGAGAACATGCGTACATGCTCCAACCCCCTGCGGTAAAAACAATCAGTTACTCGCGAATGCGACGCGCGGGTAGCGGACGCACCAGCGGACTCATGACGGGCAGGTCTTTCTTGCCGCGGGGCAGGCGCTGACGAACCAGGTAGTTGGGGGCGACGGCCAGGTCGCCTTTCTCCAAGGTGATGTCAGGGCCAAAGCGGTTAAAGAACGAGAGCTCGAAGTTGGGAGTCTCGCCCAGCGCGCCGTGCGGGCAGACCTCCACGCAGTCGCCGCAGAAGATGCAGCGGTCCAGCGCGAAGGCGTAACGGGTGAGTTTGCGCTCGGCCATCATCAGCGAACCGGTGGGGCAGACCTGGACGCAGGCGCCGCAGGAGACACAATCGGTGTCGTGCAGGCTGACGTTGAAGGGGGTCGAGACAATCGTGTCGAAGCCCTTGCCGAACATGCCATAGCAGTCGGGACCGATCACGTCGTGGCAGACGCGCACGCACTGGGTGCAGTTGATGCACTTGTTCGGGTCGCGCAGAATGAAGCTGTGCGAGAGATCGAAGTCATAGTCGTGATAATCGCTCGGCTCGCCATCGTGGAAGCGGTTATCGGCCAGACCGTGCTCGATGCTGTACTTTTGCAGGTCGCACTGTCCAGCTGCGGGGCAGGCGCACTGCAAACAGCGGGAAGACTCGCGCATGGCCTGCTCGCGGAGATAGCCCTCTTCGATCAAACGGAAGTTGCGTTTGCGCTCCTCGTAGGGCAGCATCGGCATCTTCACTTTGGGTTCCACTGGCTTGTAGGGCACGATGTCGAAAAGGTCCGGCTTGCGCTCCTCCAACTCCAGGCGGTGTGCCACTTCTTTCATGTCTTCACCGCGCAGGTAGGCGTCGATTGAGCGCGCACCCAGCTTGCCCTGCGCGATACCCTCGATAATGGTGGCGGCACCTAATTGCGCGTCCCCACCGGCGAAGACACCCACGCGCTCCGTCATAAAATTGTGCGGATTCGTCTCAATTGTCTGCCACTTGGTCCACTTGACGCCCGATTTCTCGTCCAGCACCTTTTTATCGGGCTTCTGACCAATAGCCGGGATCAGTGTATCGCAGTCAATTGTGAATTCAGATCCCTCAACCGGCACCGGGCGGCGGCGCCCGCTGGCATCAGGCTCACCGGGCTTGGTCTGCTGGTACTCAACGCCCACCACTTTGCCGTCTTTGACCACCACATCTTTCTGAGCAACCCTGAGCATCAGATGCGTGCCCTCAGCCTCGCCATCCTCTACTTCTTCAGGTGTGGCAGTCATATCGCTACGACCACGATAATAGGTGGTGTGGACTTTCGCGCCCAGGCGTAGGGAGGTACGTGTGCAGTCGAAAGTGGTAAAACCGCCACCGATAACCACGACCTCTTTCTTATCATCTACCGGGACTGGCTTGCCCTCGACCTTATCGTAGAGGAAACGGATCGCGTTGACCACGCCATTCGCATCTTCTCCTGGAATGCGCATTGAATTACTCGTCCAGGCACCGATGCCCAGGTAGACTGCATCAAACCCCTCAGCAAACAGATCATCGACGGTGAAGTCGCGACCCAGTTTGACGTTGCCCTGGAATTCCGCGCCCAACTGCCAGACGTGATCGATCTCGCGATCCATGATATCTTTGGGCAGACGATACTCAGGGATGCCATAACGCAGCATGCCGCCGGGCTGGGGCTGCATGTCGAAGACTTTGCAGTAGTGGCCCTTCATCGACAGATAATAGGCACAGGCCAGGCCAGCCGGGCCAGATCCCACAATAGCCACGCGTTTGCCGGTGGATGGATCGCGGGGGAACGGTACCGGCGCGTCGAGCAGACAGGTTTCGGCTGCATACCCATGCATGCGGCAGATGGCGATATCCTCATCAACCAGTGTACGGCGGCAAGCCTGCTGACAGGGATTGGGGCAGGTCAGGCCTAGAATATAGGGGAAAGGCAGCACCTCTTTAACCAGGCGCGCGGCCTCTTTCATCGCACCCTGGGCAATCAGCTCAAGGTAGCCAGGAATATCGATATGCGTTGGGCAATCCATCTGGCACGGCGGCTGACAGTAGGCGTTGTGATCGGAGAGCAACATCTCCAGATTGGTGCGCCGAATGTGGAACAGCTCGTCCGAATGGCTCGTCACGACCATCCCCGGCTGCGCGGGCGTGGTGCAGGACGGTAAAGGTCGAGCCTCGCCCTCGATCTGCACCAGACACATCCGGCAGGCCGCGGTCGGCTCCAGCTTCTCGTCGTTGCACATATTGGGGATATCGTTCATGCCACTATCGATAGCTGCGCTTAAAATGGTCTGGTTCTCATACGCCTGCACGGTCTTGCCATCGAGGGTGAACGTGAAGCCGGGATGCCCGACGTCATTGCGCACCATCATAGCCTGCGCTTCTTTCGCGAGAG
Organism: uncultured Ktedonobacteraceae bacterium; assembly: GCA_964250225.1. Classification (GTDB taxonomy): domain Bacteria; phylum Chloroflexota; class Ktedonobacteria; order Ktedonobacterales; family Ktedonobacteraceae; genus Paraktedonobacter. The sequence continues at coordinate 19,230 of CAXUEY010000096.1, forward strand.
GCGAGAGATTATCTCGGATTGATATAGCCATGAATTTCCTCTTTCCTCTCCGATCTGGCGAAAGAAACGGCGATCAAGCCGTTTGCCAGATCGGAATAAGGAGTATGTATTCCGAGTGATTTACGCGTAAAGGACACAACCTCTGTGCCCTTTTTAACCTTTATTTACTGTATAAGACGCGCTTGGTCACAAAACGATGCGAGCGCGTGGGGATACAGGTGCCGGTTGGACACTGCTGCTCCTCAATGTGCGTCTGGAAATGGTCGGGCCAGTAGCGTTTGGCGGTCTTGAGCGCGTTGGTCGCCTGCACGCCGAAGCCACAGAGCGAGCCATCGGGCACGTAGTCCGCGAACTCATCCAGCATGGCCAGGTCGTTCGACGCACCCAGATCGCTGGTGATTCCCTCTAACATGCCCGCGATGCGCTTCATACCCAGGCGGCAGGGCACACACTTGCCACATGATTCGTGGCTCAGATAGCGGCTGCGGTCCATCGCCCAGGAGACCATGCAGGTGTTGGCGGGCAGCAACTCGACCACCCCGGAGCCAACGATAGCCCCAGCCTGCTCGATGGGATCAAAGTCGAAAGGCGTATCCAGCAGCGAAAGGGGCAGTGCGCCACCCTCGGCCCCGCCCACGACCACCGCGCGCAGTTCGCCCTCAGCACGACTGTAGCCAGCGTGACGCAACACCTCGCGCAGTGTCGTGCCAAACGGCACCTCGATGACCTTCGGCTCGCTATCGGGCAAATAGTCGTACACGGTCAGGACTTTAGTGCCACCTGAGGTCTCGGACCCAACCTGCGCAAAGGTCGCGGCCCCATCGCGCACAATTACTGGCACATTGGCCAGCGTCTCAATTGAATTGACGCAGGTGGGACGCTCCCACAGGCCAAACTCGGCGGGATATGGCGGACGCTGTTCAGGCATGCCACGCCGCCCCTTAATCATCGCGATCTGCACGGTCTCTTCGCCACCCATAAAGCCGATATCGACGCCAACGACGTTGATGGTGCAGCTAAACTCGGTGCCGAAAATATCGCGCCCGACCACATTCGCCTCTATAGCCTCTTGTAACGCCTGTTGAATGGTTGCCACCCCCTCTTCGTAGAGGCTGCGCGTAAAGAGATACGCCTCTTGCGCGCCCACGGCGTAGGCGGTCAGGATGATGCCCTCGATCACCTGGTGGGGATTGCGCTCCAGCAGGGAACGCGCGGCCCACGAACGCGGGTCGGCATCGTAGGCATTACAAATAACGTAGCGCGTGGTCTCTTCCTGACGGCGCACCACACGCCACTTCTCGCCGGTCAAACGGCCCGCGCCACCGCGTCCACGCAATTTCGCATCGAGCACTTGCTGCACGACCTGTTCGGGAGACTGCTGGCGCAGTGCTTGTTCCAGGGCGGCATAGCCGCCGATCCGACGATACGCGTCAAGTGAGCGCACATCCAGCTCACCGCGCCTTCTAATTACACGATAATCAATCTCAGGCATTGGGCTGCCTCTCATGGTTGATATTACCCCAGACGCCGCGTTTATCGGGCGCCAGGCCGCGCGGGGGCTGATCCTCGCGTTTGATGCCTTTCGCAGCCGGGGCGGGTTTAAACTTCGGACTCATTGTCGCGATGCCAAAGAGATCGCTCAGGTCCACTCCGCGCACCTGCACAATGCGTTTGGCCGCCTGCAACGGCAGGAAGCCATAGAGGTCCATCACTGCATCCAGCAATGAGGGCAGGGCGCTGGCCTGGTCCGACCAGGTTTCCAGCAGCGCGTCAACCTGGCTGAGGTCAATTTCTGGCTCCAGATGATCTTTGACGGGCATGGCCACACAGGGCGCGACGGGTTTGTGATGATATTCGACGGCGTAGTCGGAGATACGTGGTGTATAAAAGCCAGCTTTGGGCGTGCCAGAAGCGGGTTTGATTTTTACAGATGAGTACTTATCGGCTCCGTCACGAATATACGATTGATACCAGGCTTTCTCACGCCAACGGTCCATCGGCTCAAATTCAATGGTGATGGCACGCGGCGGGCAGGCTTTTTCGCACAACAAACAGGCTTCGCACTTCAGATTAAAGTCTGTTTGCAGGCCCTCTTCAGCGATCAACTGGATCAGGCCACGGCTGCGCGGGGGCAGCTTGGGTTTTTCATAGGGATAGAGCCGGGTGACTTTCGGGCGAAAAAGATGGCTGAAAGTCAGGCCCATGCCCTGGAGAATACCACGCATAACACTACACCTCGATTTCCTTCTCGCCACGTACCTTCAAGCCCTGCTTATAGATCTTTTCGCGCAACTTGAGGATACCCTCGATCAGCGCTTCAGGACGCGGGGGACAGCCGGGAACGTAGACATCGACGGGGACAATCGTGTCCACGCCCTGCACAGTATAGTAGCTATCATAGAACTCGCCACCGGAGTTCGCGCACTGCCCCATGCTAATCACCCACTTGGGTTCGGGCATCTGCTCCCAAAGCAGGCGCAGGCGTGGCCCCATCTTGATCGAAACCGTCCCGGCCACAATCATCAGATCAGCCTGGCGCGGGCTGGAGCGAAAGACCTCGGAGCCGAAACGCGACAGGTCGTAGTGGGCCTGAGCGCTGGCCATCATCTCAATCGCGCAGCAGGCCAGGCCATAGCCCAGCGGCCAGACCGATTTTGAACGCGCCCAATTCTGCGCCCATTGGAGCATGTCCGCCAGGCTGGTAAGCTGCACTGGCAGTTCTTGATCTCCTGGAATGTACTCGTGGGGGCCTTTCGCCATAACAATTGGCACAGGCTGACGCCGGGTACCAGGCTCCGGCGCGCTCCCATTCGCTTTATTTTCGCTGCTCATAATGTTGTTCAAAACTCCCATGCAAAGGCTTAGCAGCACCTGTTGCTCGGTTGATATTTGGTATGTGTGCTGAATAATCAACAAAGAGACGTGCTATCCTATCTCTTGACCTCTCCTATTATAGCACGTCGCCTTCCCGCTGACCATATACTCAGCCGCGCTCTTCACACCCCGATCTGCCTGCCTGTTCATGGGCAGGCTAGAAAAAAGGCTCAGTCTGGAGATATAATGAAAACCTCTGATAGTACAGACGTTTCGAGGAGGAAAGAATGACTCTCAATATTTCATTGTTGCGCAAGCTGACCCAGACCCCCGGCATCGCCGGACGCGAGGAGCAGGTGCGGGCCATTATGGTAGAGGAACTGCGCGCCCTCACCGACGAGGTGAACGTTGATCGTCTGGGCAACGTCATCGCCTGGAAACGCGGCTCAAGTGATCGACGGGTCATGCTGGCCGCGCACATGGACGAGATCGGCTTTCTCGTCAAACATATCGATAACAACGGCTTCATCCGCATCCAGCCCGTTGGCGGCTTTGACGCCCGTGTCCTTTTTGCCCAGCGCGTTTTTGTTCATGGTTTCGCGGGCGAAAGTTTGCGTGGTGTCCTGATGCCGGGCAGCAAGCCCATTCACCTGCTGGGCGGCGAGAAACCCGCCGCGCCCACGCTCAACGATATGTTTATCGACCTGGGTCTGCCCAATGAGCAAGTGCGCGCCAAAGTCGAAGTCGGCGATATGGTCACGATGGATCGCACGCTGGAAACCGTCGGCGAGACCATTATCAGCAAGTCGCTGGATGACCGCCTCAACCTCTTTATCATGCTCGAAGCCCTGCGTGCTCTCAAGGGCCACGAGGTCACAATTGTCGCGGTAGCCACCGTCCAGGAAGAGGTGGGACTGCGTGGCGCAACCACCGCCTCTTATCAAATCCAGCCGGATATCAGCGTGGCGCTGGACACAACGCTGGCTGTGGACATTCCCGGCGCCGACGAGCAGAGCGCTGTTACGCGCCTGGGCAATGGCACCGCTATCAAAATCTTCGATTCGTCGCAGATCTCGAACTACAAGCTGGTGCGTCATTTCCGCAAACTGGCCGAGCAAGAGGATATCAAGTATCAGCTTGAAGTTCTGCCGAGTGGTGGTACCGATGGCGGCGCGATGCAGCGCGCGCGCGAAGGCTCGCCCTCGATCACGCTCTCGACCCCCTCGCGCTACGTCCACACAGTCAACGAAATGGTCCACCAGTCCGACGTGGAAGCGGGTATCGCCCTGCTCGCCCGCTATTTAGAGGACGCCCACAACGGCGATTACGCGCTGTAGGACTACGGGGCAGGCCAACATGGGCCAGGCCCATCGGGTCAGCGCCGCGCACCACACGGGCCAGGCACATCGATGAGGCCGACACCACGAGCCAGCGGCTGGCGGCATAGTGGACACCACGGGCCAGGCGGCATAGATCGGGTGGACACCACGGGCCAGGCGGCATAGATCGGGTGGACACCACGGGCCAGGC
>CAXUEY010000097.1:0-22512 GCA_964250225.1 uncultured Ktedonobacteraceae bacterium
TTCATCAAGAGGTTATCGGGTAGCCACATTTTGGTATCCAGGTAGAGCATCCGCGAAAGGTCGTCGCGTTGTGGATGCAGATCGAGCCAGCGCTGAAACAGACGGCTGGCGTTGAGGTCAACCCGCGATTGGAGTTGAGGGGTCAGCAGTTGTGTTTTCAAAGGCTCAGGAAAGATCCCGAACCAGTTGACCCAGCGCTGAGGAGCTGGCTCGGACAGTGTGCGTAGCGCGTGCGTGAGTTTGCGCATATGATAGGGCAGGCGCTCGGCCAGTGGGGAGAGCATGCCCTGACGCAATAAAGCGGGCAAAAGCTGATAGGTGCGTGCCAGGCCATCCACGGCGTATTTGGGGTAGCCCGCGAAAAGCTCATCGCCGCCCTCACCAGAGAGCACGGTTTTGACATGCTGGCGCGCCAGGCGCGAGATTAAGTAGACGCCCAGGTCGGAAGGTTCGCTGACCGGCTCGTCGCGATGCCAGGTCAGCAACGGCCAGTACGTAGGAAGTTCAGTGCTGCTCAGCATGAGTTCGTGATGCTCAGTGTGAAAATGCTCGGCCACTAAGCGCGCGTAAGGCAATTCGCTATAACCTGGTGTGTCAAAGCCAACAGCGAAGGTCTTTACAGAACGCGCGCTGAGCTGGCTCATCAACCCAACAATAATGCTGGAGTCCACGCCGCCGCTGAGAAACGCGCCCGGTGGCACATCGCCAATTAGCCGCTCCTGGACTGCGCGCTGCACGTGCTGACGTATCTCCTGCAGATGGGTCGCAAGCGTTGACGATTGGCTCTGCTCCAGAGGTTCAAAGGCGAAGTCCCAGTAGCATTCTTCGCGCCACGTTCCTCGCTCGTAGAGCAGCCAGTGGCCAGGTTGCAGCTTGTAGATATCCTTGAAAATCGTTGCGGGACCGGGTACGTAACGCACGCTCAAAAAATCGGTCAGGGACTGGAGATCGACCTGACGCGGGACGCGGGGATCGCAGAACAGCGCTTTGATCTCTGACGCAAAAAGCAGATCACCTCTCACGCTAGTATAATAGAAAGGCTTTTTGCCGACTCGATCCCTGGCCAACAGCAGACGTTTGCGCGGGCCATCCCAGAGCGCCAGAGCAAACATCCCGTGCAGACGAGCGAGGCACGCGGGGCCATCCTCTTCGTAAGCGTGGACGATCACCTCCGCGTCGGATTGTGTACGCACTGCATGCCCTCGCGCCTGCAACTCGCGCTGCAACTCGCGATAATTCCAGATCTCGCCATTGAAGACCAGCTGAATGGTGCCTGTTTCGTTGGTTACAGGCTGCTTGCCGCCACCCTGATCGATAATGCTCAGGCGCCGAAAGCCCAGGCCAAGCTCCTGCTCCAGATAGAGCCCCTGGTCGTCCGGGCCACGGTGTTGCAGCACATCCATCATACGCTCAATCAGCCTGCTCGCAACTGGCTGGCCGCTATGTGCATTGTAAACACCACAAATTCCACACATATATACTCTGCCTTCTCTTGATTTTACTCACCATATAGCTCGATGTACCTCTCCATAACGTGATAAAACGCATGCTCCTGCTCCACATACTGCCGGGCGCGCTGGCCATAGTGCTGCACCAGATCGGGCTTGCGCAACAAACGAAGCAGGGCTGCGGCCAAACCCTCGACATCCTCTGGCTCAACCAGCAAGCCATAGGTGTCCCCTTGTAGTAAATCTTCGCTGCCGCTCACCCGTGTGGCGACACAGGCCAGGCCACAAGACATGGCCTCCAGCAGCGCATTGGACATACCCTCCCAACGCGAAGGCAGCACAGCGATATGGGCACGCTGCAATTGCGCGATGACATTGGCGCAGAAACCAGTAAATTCCACGCGGGCGGCAAGGCCCAGGCTCTCAGCCAGACTTTCCAGCGAATTCAGCAGTGGCCCATCCCCGATGATCAGCAGCGTGGCCCTCGGTACCTGCTTTGCAACCTGCCACCAGGCGCGCAGCAGGATATCAATGCCCTTCTGATAGCGCATCCTGGCCACACAAATAACCAGCGAGTTTGCCTCGCGTTGCTCCAGCCAGGGTTGGAAGCACACCGTATCCACGCCATTAGGAATAAGCAGCACGCCAGCACCCTCAAGTCCACAGCGTTTAAGGCTCGCCCGCATGCGCGAACTCAGCACAATCAAGCGCGCATGCACAAGGCGCAACTGGCGATTCAGTAGGCGTAAAAATGGGCGACCCAGGCGCTCCAGAGACTCCAGGTCCGCGCGTGTCCTGATGCGCCGCTTGTAGCCAGGTTCGCCTGTCCGCAGTACGGGGGGAGCGTCGTTGCGCATCGCTACAATCAGGCGTTTGCGCGCCAGGCGACAAACCAGCAGCGCAGGCAGCGTGAAGAGCGTAAGTTGGAAAACATGCAGAATCTCGTACTCGTGCCGCCGCCGCCAGAGCTGCCAGCCCATTGCCAGCAAAGCCAGCAAGTAACACAAACTCCGCAGTACACCAGGTGCATGCTCACGCCAGGCGAGAAACCTCCCGGCCACACGCAGCACGGGCACGCCATCTAGACACTCGCTAACCGGCCACTCCTGCTGATAACGCATAGTAATTATCGTCGCGGCAAAACCCTGCTCACGCACATATCCAGCTTGCAAAAACGCCTGCCTCTCGGCGCCTCCAACCAGTGGCAAAAAGGTATCGATAGCAAAATAGATACGCGGCCTACTCTTCATACTGTCATTCTCCGGGATATGAGCGAACATCCTGCATAGCACGCGCGACCTGACGTTTACAGGCATTTCTCGTCAACAGATAGTCGTAGAAGGCCAGGCAACCTTGCACAGTGGAACTCAACTGGTAATGACCAAGCACCGTCTCATAGCCGCACCAACCCAACTTGCGAGCCAGGTCAGTATTCTCAATCAACAACCGTAGCGCATAGGCCAGTTGCTCAGGTCGCTCTGGCTCGACCAGCAAACCGTTGCGCCCCTGATCGATAATGTCCTCACTCCCACTCACCCGGCTGGCGATACAGGGCAGGCCGCAGGCCATAGCCTCCAACAGCGCGTTGGGCATACCTTCCCAGCGCGAGGGCAGTACAAAGCACCAGGCACGTTGCAGTAGCTGGGCAATATCGTGGCGTGTGCCTAAAAACTCCACGCTCTCGCGAATCCCCAGTTCCGCCGCTAATCCCTCCAGTTCTACCCGCCGCGTGCCATCTCCCACCAGAAAGAGCCGGGGATGCAAAGTCGCGCGCCAGGCTGTGGGCAGTTTCAGCATAGAGGCCCAGGCCCGCAGCAACACATCGATAGCTTTGGCGTACTCCAGACGCGCCACGCAGAGTACGGCCCGCTCGTCGCTCTCCACTGGTTCAGCCTGCCAGAATACCGGGTAAAATTGCCGAATATCCACGCCATTGGGAATATGGATCAGTCGCTCTGGACGAAAACCATGCTGCATTAGGTAGATATAGCTGCGCGAGCTTAAAATTTGGTAGTATGCCTCAGACTTGCGCAGATAGTTGAGCATCCAGTGGCCTCCCCAGGCACACTCCTGCAATGCAGCGATATCGCCACCACTTTCTCCTCCTACCTGCACCGTTTTCTGACACACTTCCTTCTCTACGCAGCCATTGGTCCGCACCTGCTGTTCTCCTGGCAAAAAATCCATTAGATGCTCGAAGGGTCCGGTATTCTGCACACCCACAATCACCGGCTTGTGCGTGATCTTACCGATTATGGTGGCTACGACAGCCAGTGGCGAGAGTTGCAGCGTATGGATCAGATCGTAGCTGCGCCGTAAACGCCAGAGAGCCAGGAAGAGCAGCAGATCGACAAGTATATGCCCCAGCCTGCCGACGCGCAGGGTTCCGCCGCGTCGATACCAGCCACCAACGCGGATAACCGGAAAGTTCGTGCAAACCTCCCTGCGTGGCCAGGTTTTTTGATGACGTAACGTCACCACTGTGACCTCATAGCCCAACTGACGCAAATAGTGAGCCTGCTTCTCCGCCTGTGTCTGAGAGCCGCCAACGCTTGGCCAGAATTGAAAAGCGAGATAGCACACACGCATCGTCATTTTATACCGCTCCTTCCTCTCACGCATCACTTTTATACATACAACGGCATTTCAGGTACTCCGTCAGCCCTCTGTCCTCGTTCCGATGCCTCTCCTACACGCGACGTACGCTGCTCCCTCGGCCCGGACACTGTTGGCGCTCGCGCCACACCTTCTCCACCTCTTACGCTGGACGGCGACCAGCACAAAGCAAAGGGCAGCGCCGCAACGAGCCAGAAGGGAATACCCACCTGCTGAATCCAGATGTCACGCGAGACAAACGATTGTAGCAGCAGGTTGCTCAAAGCGGCCAGGGCAAGCGCGTAAAGCATGCGCCGTTCGCCGCTACCCCCTCGCACTCCTCGCAGCAAAGCACGTCCCAGAGAGAGAAAAATGGCCGCCAACAGACCCAGGCCAATCACACCATGATCGTAGAGTGTGCCCAGATAGAGGTTATGGGGTGCGGAACCGATCACGCCCCGCCCATTGCTGCCCACACGCAAATAACTCAGCACGCTATCAGCGGCCTGCAAACCATTGCCCAACCATTGTGTGAGCTGGAAACGACTGAGCAGGGCCTGCCAGAGATAGATACGCCCATTCAAGGTTGCAAGATCACCATTGAAGAAGCGGGCCAACAAGGGTAGTTGGCCATACAAACTTAGCAGAATGGTCAGCCCACACGCCGCGCTCAACCCGGCGAGAGTCCAGAGGCGTACCCTGCGTCCAGGGACACAGAGAACCATTAGCAGCACCTCTCCAAAAACGCCCATGTAGGCTGCTCGCGTAAATGTTAGCACGAGCGCTGTAAACAAACAGAGCGTCACCAGTACACTCAAAGCGCGTGCGATGCCTTGTGAGAACCAGCAGCGATAGAGCGCCAGCGGGATGAGCAGAGAGAGATAGAGTGCGAACGTCGTGGCCTGGGTGAAGAGCGACGTAATTCTGAAGACGTGCGTCTGCGGGTCCACCTCCCCATGTTGATGCGTGAGGAACCCGTACAGACCATAGAGAGCTGCCAATAGTGCCGTAACCAGCAGGGTATCGACCAGGCCGAGCAGTCGCCGCCGCGTGGTCAGTAGCGCAACTGCTAGCACGCTCGCCGCTGGATAAGCCAGCATGGTCAGCCAGAGAGTCAGAAAAGCTCTGGTAGTGAGTGGGGAAAGCGTGATGCCAGCCAGCACCCAAATCAGGTAGAGCGCTTGCCAGACCAGACCAGGCACACGTCCAGCGAGCTTGCGCCAGGGTAGAAAACATAACCAGAGCAGCATAGGCACAAACAGCACAACGTCCAGGTGATTGCCGTTCATCAGGGGCAGTGACGAGCCAATGCCGAGGTTAATACTTGCCAGGGCCAGCAAAAGCACGTAGGGATAGCGTAGCAAACAAAGCACAAGCAACGAGCCGCCAGTGACCCGCAAGGTGAGCAGTGCATTGTGCGCACTCGCCACAGCCCCACCTGCCAGAACTAACAGTATGAGCATGGCGCCAGCTAAACGCTGACCCCAGGTGCTCTCAATCAGCCAGGCTGCAAACCTTGTTCCCTTACCAATCCCATCAGCATATCGCTTCTCTTCAGAACGAAAACAGGCCAACAAAGCCCGTCTGAAACGTACATAAACAGCCCAAATTTCCGGCGGACAGCGCCACAACTGCAAATTGCCAATACGCCGATGCAGCAGTGTGAGCAGCAAAACGCTATTGACCAGATAAACCAGCGAAGTGGCCAGAGCGATACCCGGACCCTGCCAGAGACGCGCGAACAGCGCATCGAACAGCGCGTTGGCGCAAACGCTCAGGCAGGCGATGCGCATAGGAATGCGTGTCTCACCCAGGGCGTTGAACGCCCGCACCAGCAGGAAGTTCACAGCCATTGGCACCAGCCCGATCATAAAGCCACGCAACATGGCGCTGACACTCTCAGCCGCAGCGACAGAGAATGCCCCACGCTGGAACAGTACCTGCACCAATGGTTCGGCTATAAGAAACATTCCCAGGCTCAGCACCAGCGTACAGAGTATAAGCGACCAGAGATAGAGGCGCAGCGTGCTTTTGAAAGCTCGATAGACGGGGTCACCCAGACCGGCTTGCCGAGATAGATAAGGCAACATCGCGCGCCCCAGCGAGACAAAGAGTACCCCGCTGAAGAGACTGACCAGCTTAAGCGCGTAGCTTAACGCAGAAATATTACCCGCAGCCAGAGTAGAGGCAAAGATCTGATCTACCAGCGGGCTGCCCTGACTGATTAAAGCGCCCAGGAGCACGGGCCACGCGGCGCGCAGGATCGTTCTGAAATGCACGCTCCGCCAATCCAGCACCAGTTGATACTGTAGCCTGGCCCGGTGAGCGCGCACCAGCACTACCGCGAGTTGGAGCAGCGTCCCACCCAGAGCGCCGCTACAGAGCACCCACACTCCATACGTTCTGCCGCCCAGCCAGGTGAGCAGGGCCGTGGTCAGAGGAACCAGCAAACCCGCGTATGCTGGCCAGCCAAACTGCCCCTCCGCGTTCAAGAGGCACTCCAGCAAACCCAGCACCAGGCTCAGCGGCACTACCAGGTAGAGTAGAGGAGTCAACGTAACTGCCTGGCCAAGCCGTGCCGGGTCGAAGCCGGGCGCGCTGAAAAACACCAACGGCTGGCGTAAGATGAGCAGGAGCAAACTTAATGGGAGCGCGCCCAGGATCAGGCTGTTCAACAGAGTACTGAATAGCCTGGAAGTCTCCTCCCTGCTGGCACGCATGCGCAGCCGACTATACACCGGGATTACCGCGGCCTCAATTGCGCTGCCCATAAGTTGGACAAGCAGCAAGGGAAAAGCCGCCGCTACAAAATAGGCGTCCATGCTCGCGCCCGCGCCAAAGCTCGCGGAGACGACGATCTGGTTGAGCATGCCCCCTGCGCGCAAGAGCAGCGCAGCGGAGGCCAGGCTCAAAAGCGCCCGCCAGATCTGGCGATTGGCCGTCTTCAACAGGAGGGCTGCCATGCGGCCCGTCGCATGCAAAGGTTGCGAGAACGACATCTTCCTACTTATCCCCTTCGTCACTACTTCTTGCTATTGATCCTGGAGAGATTGTGGTAGAGGTGTGATAACCTCTTCCTCAAAAACACGTCGGGTCAGGCCGTTATTGGGCATATGCAGGCCGTTCAGAGAGAGCATAGGGCGAATGACATACGCTGGTGCCTCTTCTGGAGTCACCAACTCAATTTCCCCGGTATCACGCCAACGTGGTTGCAATGGCCCGCTTACTCGTTCGACTCCCTGCTTATCTGTCAGGTGTGGTTGCCGAGGATTGTTCATATTCACAGACGCGGGGGCCGGGAGTAACTGTGTAGGTTGGGCTGGTAAATCCAGCGCGACCTGTTCTACCTGCTCTATTAGAAGGCGCGCCTCGCGTTGTTGCCTGGGCTGAGGCGATGCGTAAGGGTGTGTATCCGCGTAATCGCGCCACACGCTTTGATTGATGATCACCCCCAGTACCCTTGTCGCTTGCAACCGCCACAGCACCTGTCGCGTGCGTGCCAGCACCCGGCGTGTCGTGCGCGACCCATTGACCACCAGCACAACGGCCTCCAGCGCGGGTAGCAGGATCTGGGTATCCGCAACCGCGAATAAAGGAGGCGCGTCGAGCAGAACGTAATCGAAGGCAGTCTGTTTGAGGCGTGCCAAAAACTGGGAAGTGACCAGTGTCTGGAGAAATTCCGCCGAATTCATTTGCCGCGTGCCCACCGTTAAAACGCGCAGTCCGCTCATCTCGCTGGCCTGGCTGTACTGCTCAATATGTAGCAGTTTGCTGGTATCCCTGGCCAGCAAATCAGTCAAACCTGGTCGATTAGGCAGGCGAAATTGCTGCTCCAGCACGGGGCGATGGATGTTCATATCGATCAGCAAGACCTGTTTACCGGCCTGGGCCAGGTTCATCGCCACCTGACTGATAATTGTGCTCTTGCCCTCCCCCGCGAGCGCGCTGGTAAACATCACTACTTTGAAAGGTCGGCTAGCCTGGGCCACATTCAGGCTGGCGCAGATCATATGATACTTTTCTGCTGTCGCCTGCCAGGTGTCGGCTAGACTCGCATTGCGTGGCAAAGGCGGTAGCAGGGTCATGATCTCTGTATCCAGTAATGCCTGAATCTGCTCCACGCTGGTAGGGCAGTTGCGTATCCATTCAAAAAACAAGATCAGCATAACCATCAGCAACAATCCGACCACGGTCCCAATCCCCGCGTTCTCCAGCGGGCGCGGCTGAACGGGTTGAGCGGCTGTTTGCGCTGGCATAAAACGCACGGTACCAGGAGCACCAGTATTCGCGTACTGCGCAAAACTCTGGCTGACTTGATTGGCCAGTTCAGCGGCCAGCCCTGGGCTATCAGCTTGCACATCCAGTTCAATAATCTGGGTATTGGCCTGGGGTTTGATCGTCAGCATGGCCTGGAGATCCTGCATGTCCATCCCAGGATGCTGCGCGACGACAGGGGCCAGTACAGCAGGGGTCGTAATCAACTGCGCAAACGTCGGCACAGCCTGCAAGCTCTCAGTGATACTGGGATGTGTCGAGGCCCCAATATCAATAATCAGATAGGTCGAAGCCTGATAAACCGGGCGCAGCAACATACTGATCCCATAGGTGGCACCGCCGCACACAAGCGCTCCCGCAACCAACAAGCCTATCCAACGTTTGACTAACACCAGCGCATATCTCAATGTATTGCCCATCACTACTATCCTTTTATAAAAGCAACCAAACAAAAAGACACATTCCACATCGACGCTTATATTCATTTACACATACGGATTACAGTCCTAAGAATCATTGTACTGATGCATCCAAATTTCCCCGCGTATAGGGTATATTGCTTATGATTCGGCCTGGATGCTGGATTGAGTAAGGGAAAGAATGTTATCGCCATTGTTATATGCTGTGTGTATGGCAGGAAATTAGTACTTTTTGGTAAGAGGGACTTAGATTTATAAGAAATTTGACACTTTAAATGATGCCAGGTGGTCAAGAAATTAATAAAAACCTCAAGGAAATCCTGGCTCTTTCACAAAATAATTTTGAATATCGTTGGGAAGCAGATTAAAAATCCCCTGCCTCACCATGCAGTGAGGCAGGGGATTTATTCTATCTAAACTCAAGCAAGTTGGTTGAGCGTCTGCGGCTCCAGCACAACCTGGTCATCACGCAGGACTAGAGAGGCGGTTGAGCCTGGGGCCAGTTCGCCGGCCAGGACAGCATCGGCCAATGTGTCATCGACGTAGGTTGAGATGGTGCGGCGCAATGGACGCGCACCGTACTCTTCGTCGAAACCTTCCCGCAGGAGTAGCGCGCGTACCTCGTCGCTGATCTCCAGGGCGATGTTGTGCTCGCTCAGACGCGTGCGTACCTGCGTCAGCAACAGATCGAGGATCTGGTCAAGTTCCTCTTTATGCAGCGAATGGAAGACCACTACCTGGTCGATACGATTGATGAACTCAGGCCGGAAGATGCGCTTCAGCCCATCCAGCGCCTTCGAGCGCATGGCCTCGTGTTGCTCATCCTGCTCATTGCCGCCTTTTGATGGCATGAAACCGATCCGCGCGGCGCGTTTGAGGTCGGCGCTACCAGCGTTGCTGGTCATAATCACTACGGTATTCTTGAAGTCCACCGTACGACCCTGACCATCGGTCAGACGCCCGTCGTCCATAATTTGCAGGAGCGAGTTGAAGACATCGGGATGAGCCTTCTCAACCTCATCCAGCAAGATGACGCTGTACGGACGGCGGCGTACCTGCTCGGTCAACTGACCACCATCGTCGTGCCCCACGTAACCGGGAGGGCTACCAAAGAGGCGCGAGACAGTATGCGGCTCCATGTACTCTGACATATCCAGACGGATCATATGGTCCTCACCGCCGAAGAGTTCAGCCGCCAGGGAGCGGGCCAGTTCGGTCTTACCCACGCCGGTCGGTCCCAGGAAGAGGAACGAGCCAATCGGGCGCTTGGGATCTTTCAGACCCGCGCGCGACCGGCGAATAGCCCGCGCCACAGCGCTGATGGCCTCGTCCTGACCGATCACGCGTTTACGCAGATCGCTCTCCAGGTGCAGCAGGTTCTGACGCTCGCTTTCGAGCATCTGACTCACCGGCACACCGGTCCAGGTTTCCACCACCTTCGCAACCAGCTCAGGTGTGACGAACAACTTCACCGAATCGCCAGACTCAGCCCGCGCCTTGTCCAGCTTATCTTGAACCTGCAACTCTTTCTGGCGCAATTTGGCGGCGCGCTCGTACTCTTCGGAATTGGCAGCAGCCTCTTTCCTGGCCTGAATGTCGGACAGCTCTTTCTCCAGGTCGGAGATCAGTATCGGACTGATAATGCCCTGCTCGGTGGCCTCCAGACGTAGCGCCGAGCCCGCCTCGTCCATCACATCGATGGCTTTGTCGGGCAGGAAACGGTCATTGATATAGCGCTCAGAGAGCTTCACAGCAGCCTCGATAGCCTCGTCGGTAATGCCGACGCCGTGGTGCAGTTCATAGCCAGGGCGCACCGCGCGCAACATCTCCACAGCCTCTTCAGCCGAAGGCTCATCCACCAGTACCGGCTGGAAACGTCGCTCCAACGCGGCATCTTTCTCAATATGCTTGCGATACTCATCCAAAGTGGTCGCGCCAATACAGCGCAGTTCACCACGCGCCAGGGCAGGCTTTAACATATCAGCCGCACCTACAGCGCCCTCAGCCGCGCCCGCGCCAACAACAGTGTGCAGCTCGTCGATGAAAACGATCACATCTGGGGCCTCGCGCAGCTCTTCAAGAATCGATTTGATGCGCTGCTCAAACTGACCACGGAACATCGCGCCCGCGACCATCCCACCAATATTCAACGAGACGATGCGCTTGCCGCGCAGGTTCGCGGGGACGTTACCCTCCTGAATACGGCGGGCCAGCCCCTCCACAATCGCGGTCTTACCCACGCCCGGCTCACCAATCAGGACAGGGTTGTTCTTCTGACGGCGTCCCAGCACGGTAATCACGCGACGCAACTCACGATTACGGCCAGAGGCGGGATCGAGTTTACCTTCCGCAGCCTCGCCAGTCAGATCGCGCCCATACTGGTCCAGCGTCGGAGTCTTGCTATATTTCGCTCGCTGCTGAGCGGTTGCGGTACTTGCCGCATTGCTCGCGCCAGCATTTATATTAGGATTGGAGGCATTATTATTGGATCGGAAACCCAAAGGAGCATTGCCAGAGAAAGCATCACCCAGCAAATCGCCCATGCCCGTTTGTCCCATTGATTTCATCAGTTCATTAACACAGGAGCGGCATAGGTGATGCACCTCCATATGCCCGTTAATGTTCTGGTTGATCTGCGCGACAGCAGGATTCTTTCCACAACGTTCGCATTTCATGTGTTCTTTCGGCTCCTTATTTTCAGTGCTTAGCACTTGAACATTTCGACTGCTAGAATTGTAGCATACTCTTCTAATTTTGTCTAGCAGTCTTATGTTCCGAGTGCTAGACATTTATATAAACAGGAGGTTCCAGCGGGTTATTCCCATTATTCTTCTACGTTTGCGCCTGCCATCGCGTTCTATGATAGAATGATGTGCACACAGAAGCCGCAACGCGCTGATAGGAGGTAGTCCTTTTTCATGGCAGATATCATGCTCCAACATTCATTGGGTAATGCTCAAGTGGATGAGGTTGTACAAAAAATCATTTGTGTATATGAAGAGGCTTTTCCGGGGGAAATCGCGGCCTATTATGTCGAGGGAAGCTATGTTGACCGGACACAGCTCGCGACCAGTGACATCGATCTCGTGATTGTCTTTCGTCAACCTTTTACGCATCCACAGATACGCGCAGCCGCTGAGCAGGCCTGGGACTTTTTGAACGGCACTTTTTGAAGCTCTATAAAGAGTATGTACTTAGGCAGTTTTCTTCAACAGGGCAGGCACAGCTACAACATGCCATCTGGGTGCAGGAGCAGTGCCCGCTCGCCGATGGAGAAGTGCTCAAGGCATTGCAGGTAGTCCGTTAACGACACAGAGCAAAGAAGGAGATAAAAACAACATATATGGACGATCCATTTTTATTCCGGCGCGAAGAGGCCGCAGAACTCTTTCTCATTCGCCATGCCGATGCCATTCCTGAAGAGGACGAAATTATCCCCAGCGGTATCTACGACGATCTGCCCCTCAGCCGCCTGGGACGCGAGCAGGCTGTGGCGCTGGCCGAACGCCTGAAATTATTGAGCTTTCACGCAGCATACAGCAGTCCCCTGCGCCGTTGCCAGGAGACGGCGGCCCCGTTGCTGGAACAGTTACGCCTAACGCCAACCATTGTGCCGGGCATCAAAGAGATTCACCTGGGCAACCCGCATCCACTTCCCACCGACCATCACGATCTGAGCGCGCTGACCGCAGCCCTGCAAGCGCGCCAGGCCGAGGTTGTACGCCTGGCGGCAGGCTCAGGCCATTGGGATGCCGTGCCAGATAGCGAAACATCGCGCGAGTTCCGCCAGCGCGTGGTCACAGCTATTGATGGCATCGTGCACCAGCATAGAGGGGAGCGCGTGCTTATTTTTGCGCATGGCGGAGTCATCAACGCCTACATTGCCGAGGTGCTGGGCATAGAGAGGGATTTCTTCTTCCCTTGCGGGAATACCTCTATTACGGTTGCGCGCGTGAATAGTACGCGACGGGTGCTGTATGTGCTCAACGATCTATCGCACCTGCCAGGGCGCGTGTAACTCGCTGATGCTGCCATTTTATGCTCCAGCTACCACGCGGGAAGTTGGAAGAAATCAGCGCTCACCTGGGCACGTTCGCTCGACTCGAAAAGCGTGAGGCCAGAGACAACGAGAGATATGCGGAGAATGTGGAAAGAGGCGCGAGATCGGGAAAAGCATCTCATCCGCGCCACCAGGTTGCGAACGTCATGAAAATAGCTTGCCTCCTTTAAGACACCTCTAGTATACGCGCGTCTTCTTCCAGAAAGCAAGCAGGGAAATCACAATATTGGTCATAGCTGTGAGAAATTCAGCCAGAATTATGTTATACTATGCACATGCAAACGCTAAGAACACCCAATCCAACTCACACGATCCGCGCGACCAACTCCCATCCCCTTCGCGCTACTGTCGAGCGTTACCTGTTAGACGCCGGGTAGCGAGGCCCACCACTAACCATTGACTCTTTTTCCACCTGACCTTCTATTGGAAGGTTTGACCACCCTTTGCAGCATATGTAACAGCATTTCATCTCTACCGGGCTGCCTGAAAATATGGTACGATTATGGGGAAGACAAGTAGCCATAAGCCCAATCTCACAGGCAGACTTCTTGTGTCGCGGGAGATGAGAAGAGAGCGGGAAAATTTCCAACATGGACATTACATACAAACTTGCCAGCCTGGCAGAACGCTATGATGAACTGAATAATTTGATGGCCCAACCAGAGGTGCTTGAGGATCTGCAACTGCTCCAACGCTATGGGCGCGAGCACGCTGAACTTGAGGAAGTCGTTCACAAGTACCACGAGATCCAGGAGGCCGACCAGCAATTCGCCGAGGCCCAGGAGATGTATAACAGCGACGACCTGGAGATGCGCGAGCTGGCCTACGAAGAGATGACCCGCCTGAAAATCCTCAAAGAACAGTTGCTCGAAGATGTGCAGGTGGCGCTACTGCCCAAAGATATCATGGACGAGAAAAATGCCGTCGTGACAATCCAGGGCGGAGCTGGTGGTGATGAGGCCGCGCTCTTCGCGGGCGAGCTTTTCCGCATGTATAATCGCTATGCCGATAGTCGACGCTGGAAAATTGAGATTCTGGATATCAACGAAACCGGGCAGGGCGGCGTGAAAGATGTGACCTTCGTGGTAAAGGGCAAGGGCGCGTACAGCCGTATGAAGTACGAAGGTGGTACCCACCGCGTCCAGCGCGTGCCCGTAACCGAGGCCAATGGACGTATCCACACATCTACCGTCAAGGTCATCGTCCTGCCCGAAGCCGACGACGATATTGAGATCGAGATTAAAGAATCGGATCTGCGCGTGGACGTCTATCGCTCCACCGGACACGGCGGCCAGAGCGTCAATACCACCGACTCGGCGGTGCGCATCACCCATATGCCCAGCGGCCTGGTTGTCACCTGCCAGGACGAGAAATCGCAGCTTAAAAACAAACTCAAGGCGCTCGGTGTCCTCAAATCGCGCCTGTGGGATCTGGAAGAGGCGCGCCGCCAGGAGGAACTGAGCAAATCGCGCCGTTCCCAGGTTCAGACTGGAGATCGCAGTGAGAAAATTCGCACGTATAATTTTCCACAGGATCGCGTCACCGATCATCGCATCGGCTATACCCGACATAATCTTCCCGGCGTGCTCAATGGCGAGCTCGACGAATTTATTGACAATCTGATCACAGTTGATCAGGCGGATAAGTTACAGCATCTGTTCGAGGTCGAGGCGACAGCCTGACCACTGCGTTTGCCTTGCAGGTTACCCTGTTGCCGGGATAGCCTGCACACTCCCGCCTGCCCTCTGTGACCAATGGTATGACTGGCGAAGCGCATATTCAGGAAGGCGCCGCCATATATGAAAGGCTGGCTTTATCACATGGCACAAGTCATTATGGGGCAGAGTTACACGAGCGAATCTACAACCACGGAACTCAATCCTCCCTATCGTTTGTTACTCGGCCCTGGCCCTTGCAACGTCGATCCACGTATTCTACGTATAGCTGCCGCGCCTCAGCTCGGACATATTGACCCAGAATTTTTCGCCATTCTGGAAGAAACTGCGCAGATGTTGCGCCAGGTCTTCCAAACGAACAACGAAATGACCCTCTGTATCTCCGGCTCAGGCTTTTCGGGCGCTGAGGCGGTGCTGAGCAATTTACTGGAAGAAGGCGATACGCTGATCGCGGGCAGCCTGGGCTTCTTCAGCGGCAAAATTGTGGAGATTTCCGAGCGCGCAGGAGCCAGAGTTGTGAATCTGGCAACCGAACTGGGCCAGCCTCTCCAGCCCGCGCAGCTTGAGCACGCCTTCAAGGAGCATCCCGAAACCAAAATTTTCGCCACAGCCATCGCGGAAACCTCAACCGGCCTGCTGCAACCATTGGAAGAGCTGGAGCGCATCACCCACGCTCATGGCGCACTCTTCGTCGTGGATGCGGTCTGCGGCCTGGGCGGCGTGCCGATGAACGTCGATGAAATGAAGATCGACGCCTGTTATGCTGGCAGCCAGAAAAGCCTGGGCGCGCTTCCAGGGCTGGCCCCCGTGACTCTCAACGAGCGCGCGGTAAAAGTGATCGAGCAGCGCAAACGCCCGGCTCAGAGCTACTATCTCGACCTGCTCAAACTCAACCGCTACTGGAACGGCGACCACACCTATCATCACACCGCTTCCAGCAACGTGGTCTACACCATGCGCGAGGCCCTGCGCATCCTGCTGGAGGAGGGTCTGGAAGCACGCTGGGCGCGCCACACTCTGCATGGCGAAGCGCTACGCGCCGGAATCAAAGCGATGGGCCTGCGCGTGCTCACCGAGCCGGGTTATGAGTTGCCCGTGCTCACCGCCATCCACCTGCAGGACGGCATCGACGAACTGGCCATCCGCGACTCGCTGCTCAAGGAGTACAATATCGAGATCGGCGGCGGCTTCGGCAAGCTCCAGGGCCACCTGATCCGCATTGGACTGATGGGCTACAACTCCAGCCGCCAGAACGTCAACACCATCATCTCGGCTCTCGAACACGTCCTGCCCGACAGCGGCTTCACACCCAAAGCGGGCGCGGCCATCGCTGCGGCGGATGCGGTGTATAAGGGAAGGGGATAGAAGGAACCCTAAATACCTGTTATTCTATACATGAGGATAGAGATCACACGGGAAGTGATCTTTGTTCCTTGTGTATAGAATTACATCAAGCATTATCAATTAAATTAATGGAGACTTGATCATGTCATTGCCCCCTCCAGATCACAAAGAAACTGTGCGCCAGGAATTCACAAAACAAGCACAAGCCTACGCCATGAATCCGCTCATCGCGAATCCTGATCGGCTCGCTGCGCTCGTTCAAGCTGTTCATCCTAAACCGGGGGCGCGTGTGTTGGATGTAGCAACTGGGCCTGGCTATGTCGCAGCCGCTTTCGCAGAAGTCGATTGTGAGGTCATTGGCCTTGATCTCACTCCCGCTCCGCTTGCACTCGCTGAACAAATGCGTGCTGCGCGTGGTCTCACCAATTTGCGCTTTCAGCTCGGTGATGCTGAAAATCTCCCTTTCGCTGAACAAACATTTGATATCGTCGTTTCCCGTTATGCTCTTCACCATTGCGAAAACCCACAGGATATGCTCTCAGAAATGGCTCGTGTCTGCAATCTTCAGGGAACGGTTGTTATCCAGGATCTTGTGGTCAGCGAATTTCCCGCCCGCGCCATCTACCAGAATCGCTTTGAGCAATTGCGCGACACCTCACACACCCGCGCTCTACCTATCAGTGAATTCCTGAGTCTCTTCACAGCCTGTGGTTTGGAGGTGGAACAAGTTATCACAAGTCGCCTGACAATGCCCCTCGAAGTCTGGTTGGAAAACGCGCACACCTCCCCAGAACGAGCTGCACAAGTACGCGAGCTTATTATGGATGACGAACGCCAGGATCTCAGCGGAACACACCCTTTTCATCAGCAGGAAACAATCTCCTTTTACCAACGCATCGCAACCCTGATTGCTTGTAAGATCGCGGCCTTGTAATATGTGAATATGGCTATTTAAATCATATGGCCCCCACACAACAGACAACACTTCCAACCTGGACATGTTGATAACTTGTTTTTGCTAATCTCAGAAGAAATGGATCTATTCCTCAATCTCCAGCATCGGCAGCAAATCGCTCAGCGAGTGGATCAGCAAGCAATCGACCTGGGCGGGCGCGAGTTGGTGTTTGCGGTCCAGCAGCACGGGGGTTATGCCGACAGAGCGGGCGCCCAGAACGTCCAGGGTATACGAATCGCCGATGTGCAGGCTGTAATCCGCGATGCTGTTGGCGCGCGCCAGGGCTGTCTCGTAGAGCGAGGGTGAGGGTTTAGCGTGGCCGGTCACGGCAGAGACCAGCAGGTGCTCAAAATAGGTATTGAGTCGCAGACGCTGGAGAATTGGTCCCAGGGAGAAACCCCAATCGGAAATGGCGCCCAGAGTGTAGCGTCCACTGGCCCGCAGCGCCTCTAACGTGGGCAATACGTCGGGGTAGAGCTGCCAGCTTGTATGAGAGTCATATTCGCGATTGAGCGCTTCGGCGAGCTGGCGCAGACGCTGCTCGTCATGCTCCTCCACAAATGGCCGCAACAGGTTCATAAAGTACAGATGCCAGAAATTTGTAATATCAGCATCGCTGGCCCATACATGGCGATTGGCACGCATATGCCGCCAGTAGAAGTCCTCGGCAGCAACCAGACGGCCCTGGAGCTGCTCCAGGTGAAGATGCAGGCCCAGGCGCGCGCAAACCTGCTGGCAAATTTCCAGATCCGAGGGATACGTATATAAAAGGGTAAAACCAACATCGAAAAAGATCGTGCGAATGGCTTGCGGCTGTTCAAGTTGCATGCAATATCCTTTTTTGCTAGAAAAGCGAGAAGAGGGCATCTACACGAGCAGATCCCAGGCGAAAAAATGGTTCCATCCCTCGAACGCTGTGCTGGCGTGCCAGGAGATTAAGAGGGTTAGAGCTTGGCCTCCGCTGCTGGATTAAAGCGATAGAGACGCGCTGGACGATGCGTCCCCTCCATCTTCTTCGCGCCTGTATCCTCCAAAATACCCGTGGAGAGAACTTTTTTGCGAAAATTGCGCTTATCCAGGCGCCGATGCAGGATGATCTCATAGACCCGCTGCAATTCGCGCAGGGTGAACTGTTCCGGCAACAGGTTGAAGGCAATCGTTGTATACTCCAGCTTGCCGCGCAGACGCTCCAGGGCATAGTCGAGAATTTTGCTGTGGTCAAAGGCCAGCGGAGGCAACGCATAGACCGAGTACCAACCTACCTCGACTGCATCATCAGCCGCGCGTACCTGTAAACGCTCGGAATCGAGCAATGCGAAATACACCACGGTGATGACGCGTGTACGTGGGTCGCGTCCCGGATCGCCAAAGGTATAGAGTTGCTCCAGATAGACATCCTCCACGCCAGTCTCCTCGCGCAGCTCCCGCTTGGCCGCCGTCTCCAGCGACTCATCCATGTTCACGAAGCCACCGGGAATAGCCCACATGCCCTCAAACGGCCAGGAACGGCGCTTAATCAGCAAAACCTGCAGATCCCCCTGCCGCAGACTCATCATAATTACATCAACAGTCACCGATGGGCGCTCGTATTTGTTGGGATCGTACCCGTGGACCTGCGCCTCATCCTTCTTCCCCTGCTGCGACCCATTTTGCGCTTGTATTTGTTCCATATGATCGAATATGCCTCTCTTCCAGGACGCTCCGCCCTTTTCTTGCCTCTGCCGTGTCCATCTCATTATAGCCCGGAAACGGAGAAGATGGTAGAATTTGTCACAACCCGGCGACGTGTGTTTGTATTAGTGTATAACTGACACTTAATATAAGAGATTCTGCGCGCGCTGTCAAGCTGATGAAATTAGTCCTGGCATGAGAGTTTTAGCCTGGCATGTTCGTTTTAGCATAATGAGTTCCTGTACTTGCATATTTCATAGAAAGAAAAGGAGAGGCTTGTAGCTTTCCGCACAGGTACTTCTCAACGATTGGTGAATATAATCCATGAGTATCAATGCGAAATCGCCCGCGCATTCCAAAGCGGACCAGCTTTCATCTATCCAGGTCACTCCTGCTGAAAAGAAAAAGTGGCATAGGTTGTTCCTGTCACCTCTCTGGCTCTGCCTCCTTTTAGCCTTAATAGTACGTGTCTGGGTCGTCATACGCACCCAGGGATTTATCGAAGGCGACGAGGTTCTGACTGGCATTCAAGCTCAACATATTCTGCGCGGAGATTTCCCGATTTATTTTTATGGGCAGCCCTATATGGGCAGTCTGGAAGCGTATTTCATCGCTCCTATTCTAGCACTTTTGGGGTCTTCCAGCTGGACGTTACGTATTGAACCAGTGCTGCTCTCCTTGTTGCTGGTCGGGCTCACCTGGAGATTCGCCGGGGTGCTGGCGGATGGTGCGCGTCTTTCGTCTTCCGTGCGTCGTTTTTTCACAACGGTGGCAGCTCTCATTGCCGCGCTCCCACCGCTCTACGATGTCGCCCCTGAACTCCATACCTGGGGTGGCTATATTGAGACATTTATTCTTATTCTGCTTCTACTGACCTCAGCGCTGCGCCTGACCCAACGATGGCAGGTTGGAGCCTCGCGCAAAGAATTAGCCTGGCGTTGGGCTGGCATCGGTTTTCTCGTTGGCCTGGGCTTCTGGGTCTATCCTTTAATTATCTCGGCAGTAGTAGCAGCGGCTGTCTGGATACTGGGCTATACCATCCTCGCCAGCGCGCGCGCCTATCGGCAACAAACACAAGAGAAGCCGCCTGCGCCGAGCCTCGCGCTCAAGCCGTTGAAAGACCTTCTGCTGGCTGTGCTGGCCATTCCAACAGCGCTGCTTGGCTTTACCCCCGCGCTGATCTGGGGTGCTCAACACGATTGGGCCAATATCACCTATATCTTGAGCCTGGGGGGGGGCGTTCCACAGCGCCTGGGCAGTATCAAACACGTGGCTAGCACCTATATCACCTGTATCGGCCCCCATGTCATCAGCGGTGCCTTGCCTGGTGAAGCGAGCAACCTCGCCCTGGCCCATCTTCCCCTGCTGATTCTTGGCGCAGGGTGTATCTTTGGCTCGCTCGCCCTGGTACTGGCCTCATTTCTCAAGGAACAGCCGCTCCTCGTACAGGCGCGCAACCTTGCTGCTCTTCCCTTAGTCTTTGGTATATGGACCGCTATTAGCTTCTGCACCGGCAAAAGTTCGGTTTTTGCTCTGATTTCTTGCGGCTATGACCCGGTTGGACGCTACGCTACACCGCTGGTGCTGGTGCTCCCTTTCTTTTACGCGACGATTTTTACCATTCTCTTCCAGCTCTGGACGCGCAAAACTGCGCAGGAGACCACGCCAGCTCAACCTCAGAGCCGTTCGCGCTCCTGGCTTGTAGCGGGCACACTGTTTGGCGTACTGTTCTGTAGCCTGGCTCTCCAGGCTTTCACCTATCAACAAGCAGATATCGTTCACGCCTTTGAATCACCATATTGTCATCAGGCGCCCGTCAATGATGCAGTAGTCGTACAGTATCTACAAATGCATCATATACGTTACGCCTGGTCTACCAACTGGATCGCCTATCGCATTGTCTTTGAGACGAACAGTCAGATTATTGTCGCCGATGCTATGCCGTTTATTCCACCAGTTGTAAATTATGATCGTATCCCGGCCAATGCAGTAGCAGTGCGCCATGCTGATCGACCGAGTTTGATTATTTTCGTCCCGAAAAGCGATCCTCACCCCCCGCTGCTAAGCGCACTGGATCAGGCAGGTGTGACCTACCGCGCTGCGCGCTTCTCGGCTGTCTCCGATACAGATATCCTGATCGTGACACCGTTGAATCGCACGGTCTCACCTTTTGAATCGCCAGCTCTATCCAGCAACTTTGCAAGCTGCACCTATTAAAGTGGAAGAAAAAACGATGTCTACAACACAATCTCATCCTCTATCTGAAGCAGAAACAGCGCAACCGCGTCTACACGAGATAGATCCTGTGACAGGCTGGCGAGCACGCCTCTTTTCACCACTCTGGCTCTGCCTGCTCATCGCGCTAGGCCTACGTGTCTTCCTGCTTGTGCATACACACGGTGTAATCGATGGAGATGAGGCTCTGGTTGGCATCCAGGCCGAGCGCATTCTGCATGGCGATTTTCCGGTCTATTTCTATGGTCAGGCATATATGGGCAGCCTGGAAGCCTACCTGATCGCTCTTCTCTTTGCAGCTTTCGGTCCTTCCGTCTGGACCTTGCGCGCCGAACCTATCTTACTCTCTCTGGGAGTGGTCTGGCTCACCTGGCGCCTGGCTGCTCTCCTGACTGAAATTACCACCCTCTCTCAGGGAAGTCGGCGCATGTTCATGACTATTGCAGCTTTGTGTGCTGCTCTGCCCCCGCTGTATGATGGTATCATAGAGAGTCGCACCTATGGCGGCTTTATCGAGATGTTACTTGTTATCCTGCTCTTACTCATCTCCACATTGCGCCTCACCCGTCGTTGGTTCCACGGTGCTTCACGAAAAGAACTGGCCTGGCGCTGGGCTGGCATCGGTTTTCTGGTTGGCCTGGGCCTCTGGATCTATCCTCTGATCGCTTCAGCTATCCTGGCCGCTGGCCTCTGGATTCTGGGAAGCTGTCTGCTGGAGATGCGCCGACGCTACATCCATGCTGAAGCGAACGTTGTACGCTCCTGCTGGCAGCCCGCCCGTGAATTGTGCCTGGCTCTGATAGCACTGCCTGCCGCGCTGCTGGGTATGGCTCCCGCCATTGGATGGGGAGCGACACACCAATGGGCCAATATATCCTTTATTTTTGGCCTCGGCGGTCATGAAACGCTCCACGACAGAATCTATCATATTCGCCTGGTGACAGAAGCCTACGCTACCTGCATAGCTCCACGCATCATTGGTGGCGGCACTCCCCTGCAAAATCCCGAAACTAGTATATTGCATACATTCCTATTCATAGCTGGATCGATCTGTATTACTACGACGCTCTTCCTTCTGCTCATCAGCTTGCAGCCAGGGTCACGTCTGGCCCCCATTCGTTCTATGGTGGCTCTTCCTACACTCTTCGCCCTCTGCACGCTTTTCTTCTTCTGTATCAGCACAGCCTCGGAATCTGCACTCATTGGAGGGTGCAGCGCGGATAACGCTGGCCGCTATGCCGCTCCTATCATGCTAGCGCTGCCATTCCTCTTCGCCACTGCTTTTACTTTCCTCTCTTCACGTTTAATAACTCAACCATCTGAGCAAGCCATAGCTCAGAACAAGCAGCGTGGCCAGATTTCGCATCCCTCCCTGATCGCGGCGAGCAAGGCCCTGCTTGTCCTGGCCCTGGCTGCTTTTCTGGCAACCTATGCCCTTACTTATGAGCTATCTCTGCCGAGCGGAACATTTCAATCGAATTACTGTACCCCAGATCCAGCAGACAACAATCCGATCTTACATTACCTGCAACAGCAGCACATTCACTACTTCTGGGCAAATAATCTGCTGGCCTACCCCCTGGTCTTTAAAAGCGACAGCACGATCATTGGAGCTGACCCCAATCCACTCTTCGATCCTGCTGTAGCAATCAACCGCATCCCATCGTACACAGACGCGGTTCTCCACGCTGACCGTCCCAGTATGCTCTTTGTAATTCCTCATGCAAGTATCCATCCTCCCGTCCTGCAAACTCTGGATAAGCTGCACGTGACCTACCGCACCGCCCGCTTTTATTCTGAACCAGGCTTCGATGTGCTGGTTGTCACACCTTTA
>CAXUEY010000098.1:0-11346 GCA_964250225.1 uncultured Ktedonobacteraceae bacterium
CCTCAAGTGAGATTGTGTCGCTGTAGATAGACGTGTGCGGAATAAATCGATGTCTCTATTTGCACTTTATTTTTGTTTGCATTAGGGATTTCCACATGTGGCCGCAGCATTTCTACTCCTCTTGCTATTTGTTCCAGATTTTACCAGGATCACCAACAATATACAATCAATATCTGTATAAAAACGGCGTGTGCCAACGATTTTAGTCGCTGGCACCCAAACTAAAAGTTGATTCACACAATTAGAAATTATCCCATATACCCGACATAATACGGATGGCGGCGCGTGGTGATCCAGGCACCGAACAGGCAAAGCGCTCCGGCCAGCACACCCAGTAGCACAAAGCTGATGAGTAGTGCAACCAGGCCGCCCCCCATACCTAGCGGGCTGCCCCCAAAGCCGGTGCTGCTGGCATCGGGATAGGCAGGGATGAACTTGAGAAGCGCGCCGATGGCCGCGCTGACCAGGCCACCGACAAAGCCACCGATAAAGGCCCAGCGGCGATGAACGGCGATCCTGCCAATGATCATGCCGCCGATGACATAGATCAGCAAGCTGATGAGCAGGCCCAGCGCGAAAATGCCAAAGATCGAGGTGGCGACGCCTGTAGGCATTTTACTGGGATCTTTGACGTATTTCGCCGCTTCTGTATACAGGCTGGCATTCTTCAGGGTGAGGACAATGCCCTGAATGGAGACCAGCACGCCGAGAATGACGCCGCCGATCAGGGCTTTGCTAGCGTGGCCGCGCGGCAATTGGGGAGTCGTGGCGGCTGTGCGCTGGTGGAGTGGACCCGGCTCCTCCAACTCTCCCTCCGACTGGACATTGGGCGCAAATGGGTCGTGGTGCTCGCGTTCTCCGCGTCCGGGCTGGTGTTTGGGATACTCTTGATCTGGATCGTGCATCATAGCTAACTCCTTCATGCCTTCGGGTGCTGAAAAATAAAAATGGCTCTTCTGCGAGGGAAAACGCTGAATACGACGTTTTCTCTCGCGTGGTATGATTACTTGATTCGTGAAAAAACGGATGAATAGGTATCCAGGATATGCCACTGGTTGATGGGCCAGTCTACCAATACTGCTTTGCCCACGATGTCATCCTTTGGGACCTGGCCAAAGTAGCGCGAATCCTCGCTGACTTTACGGTGATCGCCCAGGACAAAGTAGTTGTTGGCTGACACAGTGATGGGCCCTGTATTGGGATTGCCCGGCTCAAAGACATACGGGTCCTGTAACTCGACGCCATTCACCCAGACATTGGTACTATCCATCGTGATCTTATCGCCAGGCAGACCTATCACGCGCTTGATCAGGTCGCGGTCGGGCTTATTTGGCTGGTGAAAAACAATGATATCGCCTCGCTCAGGTGCATGGAAGATGTAGGCGGTTTTATTGACCAGCACATACTGGCCATTTTGCAGCGTGTTCTGCATGCTGGGGCCATCGATCTGGTAATTCTGGACCGTAAAGTGGACAGCCAGGAAAATCAAGAGGGCAAGAGCTAGAGTCTCAACGATTTCGCGCGCCAGGTGTGAACGTCTCATTATTTTAAAACCTCGTCTTTGCTAGTGTTTCATAGTATCTCGCGCGTCCAGACCTTGCTTGATACGTCGATCAAGGCAATGGTGCGCGGGTTCTGCTCCGGGCTTCTGCACCCATATTATAGCCATTTGCCTGAGTGCGGGCAAGCCTTCTGTTTTTTTCAGGACTTTTCCCCGCTCCTTCTTGGCCGCTGTGTGTATGCTGATTCTGGAGGTGCGTTAGACCTATGCCAGAATCCTTTTCTCCCCCAATGCAAAAGAGATGCATAAAAATAGAGATGAAAAAGTTTCTCCAGCCAGCGCTGATTCTGGTGCTTCTGGCAAGTTCCACGTGGCCTGTCTATCAGGCGCTTTCTGCCCATCAGCGAGGCAGTACTGATCTGGTGACAAAGGGGACGTGGGCAAATCACGCGTATGATCTGCTGTATGAGCTGGCCTTTAGCAGCGCCCGCCAACCAGATGGGCCGCTGGTGGTCTATCGCGCCTCTTCTGCCGATTTGCACGCGCCTGTGGCGGTCTTCGCGGTACAGCGCGATGCTGGGGGCAGTGTTTCAACAAACACGCCGCTGCTTTTCCCTTCCCCAGATGGCCGTTATCTGGCTCTGCAAACGCCGTTGAGCGCCGGCTACGCGACGAATTTGCAAGGGGCCGAACTGGGCGTCCTCTCCACCGATGGCCTGACGCGCAAGATGCTGGTGCCAGGAGGCGTAGCTCTGGTCGATCAACCGGTCTGGTCGCGGGATGGGACGTCGCTCTACTATCACACAGGCGAGTCCAAGGGTGGGGCGCAGAGCGTTCTGTTGTCCACAACTCCAGTTCGTCACAAACGTCCGCTGCCCTTCAGCGGCGAGGAGGCGATTCACCGCGTTGATCTGAACGGACGCGATACCCTGCTCTGGCAGCGTCCACTTGATGACACGTCGCTGCAACTGGTCGGCGTGGATAGTCACGACCATCTCATCCTCAGTATGGCCAGGCCCAATGCGCCGGTGCAGCTTGTAGAGATGGACGGGCCAGGGCAAGCTCCGCGTGTGGTGGCCACGTTGCCCGCTGACCTGCTGCCGGGCAATGTGCTGGGTATGAGTCCCAATGGTCAGGCGGTGCTGTGCCAGCGCGTGGTGCAGTGGCAGCCGCTGAAGACCACGCAGATCCAGATTGCTTTATCTAAACAGAATGTCAGCCCGGTCCAGCCGTTGTTTGCCACTGGACGTTTTGGCAATGCGTTCGCTCCTCTCGCTCGTTCGGCTGATGGCGCTGTGCTGGCCATGTCGCGAGTTACCCAGACGCGAGCAGACCTGGCAGTTCAGGGTGTGCCGGGTGTCCCCTTGCGGGAAACACTGCTGACGGCGGACGCGCGCACGGGGGCCAGCCAGCGCCTGAACCTGCCCGTGGGTGGGCAACTGGTGCAGGCCTTCTGGAGTCCTCATGTGCCGCCGCGTCAGGTCCAGGCCATGCCCCAGGCCAGCATCCAGCGTATGTTCGCCACGCCTGGCACCTCTGCCCAGGACCACACCAATGCCAGCGTCTTTCAGCAGGATGAATGGATGCTGGAGGCGCACGCCAATCTGCTGAGCGATAGTCCGAAGCTGCCGACGATGTGTGTGGGAAATTGTCAGCAGGGCCTGATCAGTCCACCGCATGTCTCGGCGGCGATTATGCATGGCGTGGCCTATGCCGAGAGCAACTGGCATCAATTTAACACCTCCGATTACCAGATTCGTAGCGAGCCGATTGGTTCCCCGGTAAAGAGTTGGGATGGTGGTTGGGGTGAGTATCAGCAGACCTGGGGCATGCCGCCGCAGTGCAAAAGCGCGGGAAATTGTCGCAAGGATTACCGCAAGATTCAGCGCGACGAGGCGTATAATATCGGCATGGGCGCGCAATCGCTGATTAACGCCTGGAACGGCACCGCGGGTGTGGATTCGAGCAGCGATCCCAACGATCCCTACAAGGCCAACGACTGGTTTTTCGCGGTCTGGGCCTATAACGGCGTGCATGGCAACAACCCCAACGATATTCCCTCCACGCACTATGCCCACTGGTATCCAGGCGCGCCTTTCCGCTCGATCTACGAGGAGTACGTCTGGTACTACGCGGCCCACGCGCAGTTTTCCGCCAATGGTTGGACCGCTAATTATCCAGCCAGCCTGGGGACCGCCCTGCTGCCGCCACAACGCGCCTTTCTGCACACCTCTGACAACTTTGTGCGCTGTGTCACCTGCACTATCCCCGATTGGACCGATGGGAGCTTTGACCGCGAGTGGGTCGGCCAGGGCGCACCCGATGCTACCACAGCCGGCGCGTTCCAGCAAGCGTATAGCCAGGTGGGCGGTGAAGATGTCCTCGGCCTGCCGGTAGACAGCGGGGATGGCGCGGCTGTGCGTCGCTGGGGTCAGGGCTGGGCACAGAACATGGCTGGCAGCTCTGCTCTCGCAGGCGCCCTGATGCTGGGCAATGGGACCAGCACTGTCTATTGGGTTTCTGGCGGCGTCTGGACGCGTTACAGCCAGGATGATAAAGGCCCCCTCGGCTGTCATGGCTATCCCACTTCGGCGCTGGCCGCGTACCAGTCTGCCAAACTCGGCACGGATAGTTACGTTATCCAGCATTTCCAACAGGGATCAATCATCTGGGACAGCACCACAAGCAGCATAGCCCAGGATAGTTGCCAGACATAAGCGCCTCACATGCAACAAGGCTCAGTAATGGACGCGAGATTGAGCGCGTCCATTACTGAGCCTTGTTGCAACTTATACTACTTCTGCTGCATCAGTAGACCTGATCTACCACTGGCGAATCACCAGGTGACCCAGGGCCACTGCCTGAACAATATCGGCGCGGCTGACGATGCCAACCACTTTCCCAATTCGCACAACGGGCACGCGTTTGACTTTGCGTTCGCTCAGCAGGGCAGCGATATCGCCGACGGGCGTATCTTCGCACACGGTGATCAGCTGGCGCGACATCACGTCGGCCACCAGCAAATCATCGCGCTGGATATTCCTGATAATATCCGCCTCTGTAATCATCCCGATCAGCTGGTCGTCGTCATCAATGACCGGCACGCCACTAATGCGCTCTTGATACAGCAGTTGTGCGACTTCCTGTACACTGACCGCGGGTGAAGTTGTAAAAACTGTACGGGTCATAATGTCACTGGCAAGCATGGGGCACGCTCCTTTGGGTCTCGACAATGGCCAAACACAATTCCACTCTTTTTAAGAACACGAAAATGCTGGTCTGTTTGATACAAAGTATACCTTATAACTGATGATTTTTTAAGGGCGAGCATACAAGATGCGCTTCCGTTTATACGGACAGTTTGGCAAGCAAAAACGGGTCATCTCGCTGCGAGATGACCCGTTTTTGCAGTAAAGAAGACAAGTGTGCTCAGCGTGCTTGCAGATAGCCAGTCTGCACGCAGAAGTTGCCTGGTGGTGGGGTTGGCCTCTGCACGTCGGTAAGCACATTCCCGAAGATCTGGCCGTAGATGTCGCGCAGCATGGGGCCATTGGCATAGGCACCCTCACCGCCGTTCTCTTTCATGGCCGTGATCGTGAGGCGTGGGATCTGGTTTGATTGATAGGCATATGGCGCGGCTGTGATAAACCACGAATCCGCCTGCTGGTATGCGGGATCGGGGTTTGTCTGCGGTACCTGGGCTGTCCCGGTCTTGCCGATCACTGCCCAGGGGGTATATGGATAGCTCAATTGCACTCTGGGAATCGAGCCGGAGCCGCAGGAGACCACACCGTACATCGCGTCGCGCACCTCTTGAGCGCTGTGAGCTGAGATCACCTGATTGAGCAAGTTCGGCGAGAACTGCTGCAAGATCGACGAGTTTTGGGGATCGACGATCTTCTCAATAAGCGAGGGGCGCATCAGCTTGCCATCATCGGCGGCGACGTTCTCAATCATCATCATCTGGAATGGCGTCACAAAGTCTGTGCCCTGGCCAAACGAGCCACCAGCAAGCTGTGGGGTGCTCAACGGCGTATTGGGCTGGGCTTTCGTAGCGCAGAGATTTTGCTGGGGTGTGACCGTACTTACCCGAACCGGCAGATCGAAAGGAGGAACCTGGCCGATGTACATGTTATTATTGTATTTCAGCCATGTGCCAGCGCCCATTCGCTTATCGGTCTCTACACCGGTTTGGGCAAAAATGATATTGTCCGAGTGCGAAAAGCCATAGGCCAGGCTGACCGGGAAACGATAAGTGTAGCCTGTGATATTCGAGATGGTGTTCGGATAGGTCACGGTATCGCCATTGGAACCCAGCGTGATCGGTCCTATGGCCTGCAAATGCTGCGGATAGGGGCTGCTCTGCGGATCATTATAGAAAATTTGATCGCTCAGCGGGAACGCGCCCGAATCTAGCGCGGCCATCAGCGTCACTGTTTTATAGGTTGAGCCGGGCGGGTAGCAGTCCTGGGTGGGACGGAAGAGTAGCGGCTGCTCTGGATCGCTGT
Organism: uncultured Ktedonobacteraceae bacterium; assembly: GCA_964250225.1. Classification (GTDB taxonomy): domain Bacteria; phylum Chloroflexota; class Ktedonobacteria; order Ktedonobacterales; family Ktedonobacteraceae; genus Paraktedonobacter. The sequence goes on from CAXUEY010000098.1 coordinate 6,010, forward strand.
TCAGGTAGCGCAGGTACAGACCGTTACAACTGGCATTCTGCTCACAGTCGGAACCCAGACTGCAATCGCTGTGCTGTTCACAGCCGGGGCCGAGCTTCTGCATCAACGCGGCTTTCTGAGCGTCCAGCGCACTTGTGAACTGATCCATTCCACAGGGCGCCGCGCAACCGATGACCTTATCATAGCCTCTGGCGATCATATCCTGGCGCAACTGGTCCAGCGAACAATTGACCACACAGTTGGCATCGTAGCCAGGGCTACTCATGATGCCCAGAATCTCGCCGGTGCTGGGGTCAGACACAATCAGCGAGCCGCGGTCGGTTCTGAACGTGTCGGTTTTATTGATAGAAGCCTCAGTATTGAAATTCTTGACCAGAATCTGCTCAATGCGCGAATCCACCGTTAGATAGATATCATCGCCCTGTGGAGGCACGTGCAGAACATTGTTGAAGGTGTTATCCAGCCCGGTCACACCATTTTTCCCGTTCAGGTAGTCGTTAAACGTGCCCTCAACACCCGATGTGCTGAAAAGCGGGCTGATATAATAGCCAAGCAACCCTTCCATGCCCTGGGCAGCGGGGGTATAAATGCGTTTATAGCCACAAAGTCCCTGAAGATTGCTCTTGACCGAATAGGCCAGGAGCACCCCATTGCGGTCAAAGATGCGTCCACGTAAGGGAGCTGACTCGCTAGTACATTGACGCGTATAGGTCAGGGCGGGGTTAGCGGTCACCTGCGCGGCCACAATCACCTGCCAGTAGACCAGTCCGCCGCTTAACGCCACGAACAGGACCAGGAAGATGGTGGTCAGGCGGCGTATATTGTTACGGATATTCATGCTTATTCTGCCTCTGCTCACATCCTTTAATGTCAGTCCAAAGTGTATCATCCTTCTCATCGATTTACAAGCGGCGCCGGTCACAAGTCGTACTATGCGTGATTTCTCCCTATTGACAGCAAAATGCCCGTGTCATACACTGTGTATACATATATTTGTGTATTTGTTGATTGTTTCTGTAGAGAAAAACTACAATGGTGAAGGCATGCTATGGCGCTTGATCCTTCTGATCGGCTGGAGCAGACAGTTGGGCGAGATTGCGCGGCCTGTCTGCCCAAAAATATATTCAAAATCTACTAATTCAACCAGCATTCTCGATCATTTATTGGAAGCAGGTCTCTACCTCTCGGCAAAAGGAGGCGCCCGTCATCCAAATGTACTAGGCCAACTGGTCATATTCTCCAGTGTTTCTTCACTCTATTTGTTTAAAAAGGCGAGCTATGGTATTATCAACGTATCGAAAATAGAAGAGAGACTCCATTCAGAATGTTCTAGCATTCCCTCATCTACTATGCAATGATTGTAGAGGTTAGTGCAGTGAGATCTACGGCTCTGGCCAAGACCACTCACCTGGATTTAAATTGATAAACATCAGTATATTGTATGAATAATTGCGAAGGTATCGCTTGATATGTTTGTAGGAGGAAAAATTCAATTGTGTTGAACTATAGCTCCTTGCAATATCAATTCATTTTTTTTATACTGTAGAAAGAACAATTGTGGATCTTCGATAAAAGTGCATCTGTAGCATAGGAAGTATAGGACAGGCCTACTCCATCTAAGAGGAGTAAAGCATACCTGAACAGTATGGACGGGTACGAGGATATGGTCCCCCCTATCCTCAAGAAAGGACAGAGTTCGTATGGCTTTGACAGAGACCGCTAATGTAGGGAAGGCAGTTGCGGCCAGAGTGGGCGCGAACATACGTGAAGTACGTATCAAGCTAGGGCTGACCCAGGCGCAACTTGCAGCACCGGAGTTTTCCATTTCGTATATTTCCGCAATTGAGCGCGGAAAGATTCGTCCGTCGTTGCGGGCGCTTTCAGTTCTGGCGAAACGCCTGGATGTGCCTCTGACGTTTCTGCTGGATGGGAGTCCGGCGGGCGTCAAAGAGGCTCAGGCAGTTGGGTACTCACCGGCTGATGCTGGCCCTGATCAGAAAATTGATGTCGATTTGCTCCAGGCGAATGCTCTGGTGCGGCAGCGGGCCTATGACGAGGCCTATGAATTGCTGGCACCGATCCAGCCTGAGCGCGTGACCACTGACCAGGCCTATCGCCTGTTCCTCTTGCGTGGACAGATCAACCTGGGCGGCCAGGCCTATCAGGAAGCGGTGGTGGATCTGCGCGCCGCTGTGACACAGGGTGAGAACCTGAACGACCTGGAGTATATCGAGCGCGCCAGAAATCTGCTGGGCAAAGCCTATTTCCTGCTCTCGAACTATACGCTGGCCAGAGAAAACCATCTGCGTTGCTATCATGCCATCGAGAATGGGCAGATTCTGGACCCGGTTTTCGCGCTGGATGTGTATAACAATCTGGCCAGCGACTACTTCCGGCATGGCGACCTGGAGAAGGCCGTGAGCTTCTATCAGCTCGCCCTGACGACGCTGGAGGATATGAGCCGCGACGCCCGTAGCTTTGCCCTCAAGTATATGGAGATCGGCAAAAATTACAAGGCGCTGGGCAAACTGACTATTGCGCGCGAATATATGACGCGCAGTCTCGCCATCTACGAAATGTGCGATGAGCAACGCCTGGAAGGTCTCACCCACCAGCGCCTGGGTAAAACGCTGGAGAAGCAGAACGACCTGGATGGTGCAGAACGCGAATATCGCACGGCCATCGCCGTTGAACAGGATCTCGACGACGCCGTCACGACCTCGGTCTGCTACACCAGCCTGGCAGAACTACTCCTCAAACGCGGCCAGCTTGTGGAGGCAGAAGAGGAGGCCCGGCACGCGCTGGACTTTGCCCGCAGCAGCCAGGATGCGCAAACACAGGGGCAAGCCCAGATCGTCCTGGCTCAGATTCGCCATCAGGCCAATGATTTCATCGACGCTGACGAACTGTTCCAGCAAGCCCTCGATCTGCTGGACGCTTCCAACGCTCATGAACTGACCGCGCGTGCCTACTTCCGCTATGCCAATCTGCTGGAAGAGCGCAACGAGGTCCAACGCAGTCTGAGCGCCATCAAAAAGGCTTATGAGCATCAACATTTGGGCAGCCACAATACAATGGAATAAGCCGTTCTTATTCCCGCTGGTGAGCGTATGGACAGCAAAAATCGGGTTGATCGATTTTTTGGTTGAATAAGCTCACCAGCGGCTTTTGATTTTTTGTTGTGGGGGGTGCATATTTTTATGAGGGAAATCAATAGGCAAGCTGAGCGAAACATGTTAGAATAGATTAGGAATGCCAATGGGGAAAATTACCACGCGGAGGTACTACGAGAATGCCCTTTTCAGCCTATGATCTTCGATATCGCCTGGAGCAAAGTTATCCTGCTCTCTGCACCTATCTCCAATATCGCACTCAGCGGCACCTGGGGCAATTGGCATTCGACGCGTTTGAAGTGGACCAGGTAACGGGCCATGTGATCGAGTATTTGATGCGTATTCAACTGCTGGGCGGCGGCGACCAGTCCCCTAAAACAGCGCTGGATGAGCTGAGTAACGCGCAATTCTATGCTTTTTTGAACCGCATGGTACAGAATAAGGCCATTGATCGCCTGCGGCGCCGACGTTTACCAATGAGCACGACCAGCGAGTTGGAGGCCCAGGGCAACCCGGACGATGAGAACGATCCGCTGAACGCGGTGGTAGAACCATTTTGGGGCGCTATCCCCTTTGCCAATCCTGAAGAGGCCGCTTTAGAAGCTGTTTCTCAGGAGCAGTTGCGCCTGATCTTGAAGAAGTGCATCGAGACGCTTGGTGCTGCGCCGCGCCAGTTGCAGGCGGTGCTTCAGGAACTGGAAGAATTGGGCGCAACTGAGCTGGTTAGCGAGGTGCGCGCGGATATCTCTGATCAGATAGAGAATACGCCTCTGGCCCATCTTAGCCAGCACAAAGATCATGCTCACAAAAAATTGCGCCTCTGCCTGCAAAAAAATAGTACCAATTTGGCAGTGATGCTGGCCATACGTTTGACAGAATACGGAGCTAATTCCAGGGGAAACGACAACGTGACGATTCCCCTACAGACCCTGACGCAGGACGGGCTTTCTTTACGGGAGGTGCAAATGGGTCTTCGACATCTGGCGCATGCAGGCTTGCTCGATTGGCAGGGAGAAGAGAGCATTTCTCTGACCCCGGCTCAGCAGAGGCAATTAACCCGCTTCTACGAGGATGAGTAAGCAGATACTCTGGAGGGAGGGTTTATTATGAGTAATTATCATTTTGTCGGGACGCCCAATCCACGCGAACAAGACGCGTCGCTGGCTCGTTGGCTCTACCAGCTCCTGGCCAGTAAGCCACAGGCGGCTTTGACAGAACAAATCCCGGTGGGCGAGGATGTGAGTTTGCCGGACGCAAACTATCATGCTGCATTTTTCCCGCAAATCCCTAATTTCGCGCTGGCCTTGATGAAACAAGATCCCACAGCCACGACCCGCTATGCGCCGCTGTTTTTTCATTTAATCGGCTGCCCCACCTGCCATCGTGCCTACCTGGAAACCTACGATGCCCTCTCAACAGCGTTGGCCGACGATGCGCGGCCCGTGACAATGGCTTTTCACACCTCGCGCCTGGCCACAACCTCGCCTAAACTGCTGGTTTTTCTATGCCAACTGCTCATCGGTGAGGTCAGAGCCGTGCTGCGCCAGGCCCACCGCGAACGCGGCGATGCGGACGCCTGGGCGCGCGCGTTGTTGCAGCAAGCTATGCAAATCAGCCGCTATATTATGCAGGCCACTATGCGCCAGCGCGCCCTGCGCGATCTGGTTGAGGTTGCCAGCCTCTACGCTGCCGACACCACGACAGATACGCCACAAGGGACGGTAGCGAGTTCCTATGTAGCGCTGGTGGGCACGAGTAGCGGCACACGCGGCCATCGCAGAATCCGCCGGGCGGAGATGTTGCCACGCTCAAACGAGGCGGCCAGCATCGAGCTCCAGGCCGGGCCTCTTGAGGGGACGATCACGCAGGAAGGCGATATGCTGACCCTGCACCTGGTAGACCTGGATGCTCACCTGCGCGGCAAATTCCTGCTTATCTCCGTCCTGCTTGGCACGCTGCTGGAACCCGTGCGCTGGCTTGGCGGCAATCCCTACGCTATTCGCAGCGCCGGACCCGTCGAGACCAACGGCACGCTCATCACCCCCCTGGGCCGCACCGACCTGCATTTGAGCAATCCCGAAGAGCGCAACTTGCTGGAAACGCTCTTCAAAAAACTCGATGTGTATCCGGTTGACGCACCTGACGCGAATTAGAGGCGCCGGACGCGAGGAGCGCCGGACGTGAGGATCGCCCGCCCACGCGTCCCGCGGCCAGAGGGGGGGGG
>CAXUEY010000098.1:11356-16971 GCA_964250225.1 uncultured Ktedonobacteraceae bacterium
GCGCCCAATTTCGGGGCCGGGCCCGGGTGCGCGGGGGGCGGTGCGCCGCCCGGGCCCGGGGGGCGGGCGTCCAGAGGGTGGGGATGGGCGACGATGGGACGTGATATAATGGCAACGGAACGATGTTGACACTACACGATCTCATTGAGGGAAAGAGCGGCAGTATGAGCACATTGCGTTTACAGGGCAAGACGATTGGATATCTGGTCGGCCCGGAAGTGGAAGATCTGGAATATTGGGTGCCTCTGATGCGTTTGCGTGAAGAGGGCGCGCGAGTGATCTCAATTGGTATTAGTAATGAACCACTACACGGCAAGCATGGACTGGAGATTACGCCCGACGTTGCCGCCGAAGAAGCTCCCTCGGCTGACGAACTGGATGGGCTGGTGATTCCTGGTGGCTGGGCGCCCGATAAGATGCGCCGCAATCAGCATATGTTGCGCCTGGTGCGCGAAATGGACGCGCAGGGCAAGATCATCGCCTCAATCTGTCACGGAGGCTGGGTGCCGATCTCCGCCGGGATTATGCGTGGACGCAAGGCCACAGGCACCACCGCCATCAAAGACGATATTACCAACGCCGGCGGCACCTGGGTCGATACTCCCGCCTTCCGCGATGGCAACATCGTCTGGGGCCGCGTCGTGGCCGATATCCCGGACTTTTGCCGCGAACTGGTGACAGCATTGGTGGAATAATCGTTTTTAAGTGCATGTAAAGTGGCAGGTGTAGTAACGTGGTAAAAGTTCGGGATATTATCAAAGTCGTTGAAAAGGATGGTTGGTACCTGGTGGACATAGAAGGCGATCATCGGCAGTATAAGCACCCGAAAAAACGCGGAAAAGTGACTATTGCTGGTCATCCAAGCCGGGATATGCCTTCAGGAACATTAATTAGTGTTTATAAGCAGGCCCAGATCAAAAGGAGGAAGTGAAATGTATCGCTTTCTAATTATTATTGAAAATGAGGACGGGCATTACGGTGCCTACTCACCAGATTTGCCAGGATGTGTAGCCGTTGGGGACACCCTAGAAGAGGTTAAACGAAATATGCAAGGAGCTATTAGCATGCATATTAAGGGCATGCTTGCAGACAACGAGCCTATTCCTGTTCCTCAAAGTAGAGTAGAATATATGGAAGTTTCCATTCCTGATACCGCTGCTTGAGGCGTACTTTAAACGTGGTGTCGTCGCTCTTGAGGATGGGGGTATGCTGGCTAAAAGTGAGACAGAAGCGAAACAAAATGGCACAGTTTCTTATCATAATAGAAAAAGCAGAGGGGAACTATAGCGCGTACTCGCCTGATATTCCCGGCTGCGTGGCCGTGGGCGATACGCGGGAAGAGACAGCGGCACGTATGCGCGAGGCTTTGATCTTTCATCTGGAAGGTATGGCGCAAGATCAGGAGCCGATGCCTGTGGCGCGCTCTATCGCTACGTATATAGATATCGACATTGATAGTGTATCCTGAGCGTATTTCAAATCAACTATCTCAGCATGATTGGAGGGATATTGCATGAGCAGCACGTTTCTTGAGACGCTGGCCCGGCGCGTGATTATCTATGATGGGGCGATGGGTACGAATATTCAGAATTACCAGCTCAGCGCGGAGGACTATGGCGGGCAGGCCACCGAGGGCTGCAACGAATATTTGCTGATGAGCAAACCTTCGGTGATTGAGGAGATCCAGGCGGGTTTTCTGGAGGTGGGCTGCGATGTGCTGGAGACCAATTCTTTTACGGCCAGCCGCCTCAAGCTGGATGAGTATGGCGTGGGCAAATATACCCGCGAGCTGAATCTCAAGGCCGCGCAACTGGCGCGCCGCCTGGCTGATCGCTTTAGCACGTCTGAGCAGCCTCGTTTTGTGGCTGGCTCGGTTGGTCCCACCGGCATGCTTCCCTCCTCGGACGATCCCTCGCTGAGCAATATCACCTATCAACAACTGGTCGAGATTTTCCGCGAACAGTCTGCGGCGCTTTTAGAAGGCGGCGTGGATCTACTGCTGATCGAGACCAGCCAGGATATTTTAGAGGTGCGCGCGGCGATCACCGGTTTGCGGCGCGCGATGCAGGAGGCGGGCCGCGTGGTGCCGATCCAGGCGCAAGTTTCGCTGGATACGAGCGGACGCATGCTGCTGGGCACGGATATTGCGGCGGTGATGCATACGCTGCTGGCTTTGCGCGTGGATATTATCGGCCTGAACTGCTCGACTGGCCCGGAGCATATGCGCGAGCCAGTGCGCTACCTGGCCGAGAACTGTCCCCTGCCCATCTCGACGCTACCCAACGCCGGCCTGCCCCTGAATGTGAACGGTCTGGCGGTCTACCCTATGAAGCCGGAGCCTATGGCCGAGGCCCTGCGCGAGTTTATCACCGAATTTGGCGTGAATATTGTCGGTGGCTGCTGTGGCAACAGCCACGAACATATGCGCGAAATCGTGAAAGCCTGTCGCAACGCCCCGCGCAAGCCGCGTCCCCTGGCGGACGGCAATGTCACTGGCAAAGACTTCACGCGTATCGCACTGCCCTTTGCCACCAGCGCCATTCGCTCAACCTCGCTGACGCAAGATCCCGCGCCGTTGATTATCGGCGAGCGCGTCAATGCGACGGGCAGCCGCAAGGCGAAACAGGCCCTGCTCAAAGATGACTATGATACGCTGCTGGGCATTGCGCGCGAGCAGGTCGAGGGCGGCGCGCACGTGCTGGATGTCTCGGTGGCCATGACTGAGCGGCCCGATGAAGCCCAGCAGATGGCACAGACGGTCAAGAAGCTCTCGATGGGCATTGAGGCACCCCTGGTCATCGACTCAACTGAGGCGGATGTGCTTCAGTCCGCGCTGGAGATCTATCCAGGGCGCGCAATCATCAATTCGATCAATATGGAGAATGGGCGCCAGCGTATCGAGCATGTGGTGCCACTGGCCGTAGAGCATGGCTCGGCGCTGGTGGCGCTGACCATTGATGAGGTCAGCATGGGCAAGACCTGCGAGCGCAAGGTTGAGATCGCGCACAAGATCTACGATATCTGCGTCAAAGAATATGGCCTGGCGCCCAACGCGTTGATCTTCGATGCCCTGACCTTTCCGATTACCACCGGCCAGGAGGATTTGCAGACGGCGGCTATCGAGACGCTAGAGGCGATCAAGCGCATCAAGGCAGAGCTGCCGGGTGTCATGACCATCCTGGGGGTCAGCAATGTCTCTTTTGGCCTCAAGCAACACGCGCGCGCGGTCCTCAACAGTGTCTTTCTCTATCACGCGGTCAAAGCTGGCCTGGACACGGCGATTGTGAACCCAACGCATATCACGCCCTACGCGGAGATCGATGCCGAGCAGCGCCAACTGGCCGAAGACCTGATCTACAATCGTCCAGAGGCGCTACCACACTATATCGCCTACTTCGAGGCTCACGAGCCACAGGGCGGCGACGCCAACGCCAAAGCCGATCCCACCGAGGGACTGAATACCTTTGAGCGTCTGCACTGGCAGATCCTTCACCGGCGCAAAGAGGGTGTGGAGGAGCTGATCGACCAGGCTATCGTTGAACGCGCCGGGGAACTGGGCCTCTCCAACGGCGACGCTGCGGTGAATGTGCTCAATACGGTGCTGTTGCCCGCGATGAAGGATGTGGGCGACCGCTTTGGCGCGGGCGAGCTGATCTTGCCCTTTGTGCTGCAATCGGCGGAGGTTATGAAACGCGCGGTGGCTCAGTTGGAGCAGTATCTGGAGCGTCAGGAGGGGTACACCAAAGGCAAGGTGGTGCTGGCCACGGTCTTCGGCGATGTCCACGATATCGGCAAAAACCTGGTCAATACAATCCTGAGCAACAATGGCTACACGGTCTACGATCTGGGCAAGCAAGTGCCCTTGAACACGATTCTGGAGAAGGCCGTCGAGGTCAAGGCCGATGCGATTGGCCTCTCGGCCTTGCTGGTGAGTACGTCCAAGCAGATGCCGCTGTGTGTGAAAGAGTTGCACAAACGCGGCCTGAGCTTCCCGGTGATTGTGGGTGGCGCGGCCATTAACCGCTCGTATGGTCGACGCATTCTCTTCGTGGACGAGCAGACGCCAGAGGCAACGCCGCAGCCCTACGAATCGGGTGTCTTCTACGCGCGCGATGCCTTTGAGGGCCTGGAGATCGTGGATACGCTGACCAGCGCGCCCGACAGACGCACGGCCTTTGTGAACAAGGTCCGCGAGGAAGCCTTGCGCGAACGCTTGAAACCGGCGCGGCCCACGTCAGCTCCCGCCAGTGCCGATGCTGGTGAGGATACGAGGCCCTCGGATGCGATCCGCCGCGATGCGCCGATCCCTAAACCGCCTTTCTGGGGGCCGCGTGTGCTGGAACGCATCGGCCTGGAAGATGTGGCCGAGTGCATGGATATGAATACGCTTTATCGCCTGCACTGGGGCGGCAAGGCGCACGGCGCGGAATTTCAGCGCCTGGTCGCGGAAGAATTTCAGCCACGTTTGGAGCGTATGTTGCGCGAGGCGCGTCAGCAACGCTACCTGCAACCGCGCGTGATCTATGGCTACTTCCCCTGTCAGTCGAGTGGCAACGAACTGATCGTCTACGACTATCGCGCCTGGCAGGAGGAGAACAAGCAGCAGGAGGTGGCGCGTCTGCACTGTCCGCGCCAGCGTGAACGCGAACGGCTCAGCCTGGCCGACTACTTTGCCTCCGTGGAGAGCGGCAGAATGGATGTGGTGGCCTTGCAGGTGGTCACGATGGGTCAGACGGCCAGCGAGACTATGCAGCGCTTGCAGGATGCCAACAACTACGCGGAAGCCTACTTTGTGCATGGCCTGGCGGTGAATATGACCGAGGGGCTGGCTGAGTACGCTAACCGCCTGGCGCGCCACGAACTGGGACTGAGCGGCGAGCAGGGCCGACGCTATAGCTGGGGCTATCCAGCCATCCCCGACCTCGACGATCACGCGCAGGTTTTTGAGGTCTTGCCCGTCAGCGCGAGCATCGGTGTTGAACTGACCGAGGGCTACGAACTGGTCCCTGAACAGTCCACCGCCGCTATCGTCGTGCATCACCCGCAGTCGTCGTACTTCGCGGTGCTGCCCGAACGGGCCGCGGCAGTATAAATCGCCCCACCGCGTCAACGACGAACGCCGCTACACATCGCTACGCGTGACTGCTCTGACTAGGCAGATGTGTCACCCATCTCTTGAGGCTCAAGGGATCCAGGCTCTGATGAGAGAACCGGATATAATCGCTTGAGCTTGATCCGTGCATCAGCAGTACGGAACCGCCAGTTCACCGTGCCGACCTGCTGGTTGCGCTGATCTTGCCACTGTTCGACTTGCTGGCAAAGTTGCTCCATGCTGACCACGTTGTGAGCCAAGCCCTGGCGTGCCAGCACACTCAGCTCGATCTCTGCGATGTTGAGCCAACTCGCATGCAAAGGCGTGTCATGAATTTCCAAGCGGTTGACCAGGGCATGGGCCTGTTCCGGCGGTAACACTTCATAGAACGCTACCGGGACGTGCGTATTCAGGTTGTCCATCACCAGCGCCACTTTCTGGGCATCGGGATAGTGAACCTCCAAGAGATCGCGCACAAAGGCCACAAAATCGACCTTGGCCCGGCATTCGGTCACTTTCAGAT
>CAXUEY010000098.1:16991-17791 GCA_964250225.1 uncultured Ktedonobacteraceae bacterium
GTGTAATCCTCGCGCTTGATTTGTCCTGGTTTGGCTGGTTCGCTGGGTCGTTTTTCCTTGACCAGCACCTTGCCCATCTCATCCAGACAAATCTGCGGAACCGCAGGATCATACGGATGACAATACACCTCCAGCACATCCTCCATATGATAGACAAACTCCGCGTTCGCTTTCTTGGGAAAGCACCAGGATTGTTTCAGCCAGGGTTTGAGTTCATTTTTTTTTCAACGCCTGGCGCACGGTCTCCGGACTGATATGATCCACGATCTGCAACTGGACCATCTGATCGGCGAGCAGCCGAATACTCCAGCGTTGATGTCCATCGGGAGCCTTACTACAGGCTAAGGTCATCAACTTGGCCTCGCGCTCGCCATCCAAACAGCGCTGCTCTGGTCGCTCAGTTGGATAGTGGCCTGCCAGGGTAATCTGCAAGCCCTCTTGCACAAACTGCTTCTTGATGCGGATGAGATTCCTTCTACTGATGCCCACCCCTTCGGCAATCTGGGCATCCGTTGGCTTCGCTCGCTCCTGCTTCAGATCACATTGCAGTAACACTCTGGCCACCCTCGCGTGATGGGCGGACACATTCCTGGTCCGCAGAACCCCCCTCAAGAAGATCTGCTGGTCTTGCGTCAACTGGATAGGATAGGTGTAGTGAACCGTTTTCATCTCCTGGCTCCTCGCTTCTGTGTTTTTTTCGCTCTCCTCTCTTTCTTATCGACCCTGGTGACAGTTCTCTGTAGTCAGAGCAGTGACCTACCCAAAAAGAGAAAACCAAAAGTCAACACACCCATCACATG
>CAXUEY010000098.1:17865-22170 GCA_964250225.1 uncultured Ktedonobacteraceae bacterium
CGTGAATTTCGAGGAGCCGTTCGGCACTTTGCAGATCGAGGCTGGCCTGGCACGCCTGGAAGACCTCGCGCACCTTGTTGATATCGTCCACGGCCTCGCGGCGTTTGGCCGAGACCTTGTGGTCTAGCAGCAGAATGGCCTGGGCGTAGAGGACGCGGGCGTGCTCCAGGCGCATACCGGTGCTCTCGAAGATGTGCAGGGCGCGTTCAAGGGCGGGCTGCGCGGCGTTGAAACCCTCCTGTTTGTGCTGGATCAGGCCGAGCAGGGCGTGGGCGCGCCCCTGCAACCAGAGCAGCTCGCTGGCTGTGGCCTCATCCAGCGCGCGTGTGGTCAGTTCATCGGCCAGCTCTGTTTCATCCAGCAAAAAGGCGATGCGGGCCAGTAGCAACTGCCCATCCAGGCGCACATCGGCCTCCAGGCCATCGTAGGTCAGGGCCAGGCGCAGGGTCGCGCGCGCGCGCCGCAGCAGTTGCGCAAAGTGTTGTTTGGCCTGGCGCCGCTCTTCTTGCGAGACATCGTGCAGGGGCAGATTGGCGGCCTGGGCGCGCGCGAAACGCAACTGACCCAGCGCCACCAGCGCGAACCCGGTGCAGGGCGCGATACGCGTATCACGGCAAATTTTTAAAGCCTGCTTCAGCAATGGTTGCGCCTCATCCAGCCTGCCCTGCTCGATCAAGGCCGTCGCCAGATAGCTATGAAACAGGCTGGTATAAAAAAGCTCACCAGTTTGTTTGACCTGCACTAAAGCCTGCTGATACCAATCCTCGGCCTTCGCTAAATTCCCTAGTCTTATAGCTAACACTCCCATATTACCGAGCGCTACAGACATAAGTGGTGAATGGCCAATCTCTTCTGCCATTTTATACGAGCGCGTGAGCATCGGGCGAGCCAGAGTATATTGTGCATTGCGTAAATACATATCCGCTAAATTACAACAGACAAGCGCAATCTCATTTTTAATCTCGTTTTGCTCGAAAATATCCAGAGCTTGATTGAGGTGAGCTAAAGCCTCCGCATTCTGTCCAAGTGTGGCCTCAACTCCTGCCAGCAGAGTATAGACTTTACCTAGACCGATGGAATCGCCGTTCAGGATGCGCTGCGCCTGCGTGGGTGGGAAGTTCATGCCCTCCAGCGGCGGCTGCGCCTGCGAAGCCTGGAAACGTTGCAGGGCCTCGTGGGCCAGGGCCTGGGACTCGTCCAGCTTGCCCTCCAGCCAGCAGGTATGGCCCTGCTGATAGCGCACACGCGCCCAGGCCGGGCCAGCCTCGATGCCCGCCGCCTTCAACACGCTCTCGCTATGCGTCGCGCCCGCCCTGGCCTGCGCGATATTGCCCAGATGGTGCCAGGCTTTGCTGATCTCGCACCAGAGCAGGGCCTCCAACTGGGCTTCGTAGGAGCGCTCGGCCCGCGTGGGGAAGATCAGGTGCGTGCTGCGCAGATCTAAGGTCTGGGCGTAGAAGGCGCGGGCATCCTCGTATTTGCCCACAATCATCGTGCATTCGCCCAGTTGCTCGTAGAGATAGGCGTAGTGCAGGCGCGTGGTCTGGTCGGCGTCGGCGGCGAGCGCGCCCAGGTACTCCAGGGTGATGCGGTAGTGCTTCTCGGCGGAGGGATAGGTCGAGAGGCGATAGGCGCGGTCAGCGGCGAGTTCGGCGAAATAGGCGATTTGCGCGGGCGGGCCGCCTCCACCGATCAGGTGGCGCGTGATCTCAGCGGCCCCCTCGGACTCGCGCCCGGCGTAGTATTCCTGCAAGACTTGCGCGGCCCGCCGGTGCAGGCTGGAACGCCTGGCCGCCGAAAGATGTTCGTAGAGATAGGCCTGGAGCAGGGGATGCCAGAAGGTGAAGATCACATTGGCGCCCTGACCCTCTTCGAGCAGCATACCCGCCTGCAATGCCTCTTCCAGCAGGTCGAGCACCTCTTCTTCGTTGGCGGGCGCGCCCCCGCTGGCCATCGCGCAGATCACATTGAACAGAAAGGCGTCGCCCAGGATCGCCGCCCGCTCCAGAATGTGCAGGCATTTCGGCGTGATACGCGTCAGGCGCATTTCCAGCACCGCCATGATCGTCTCCGGTAGCTTGCGCGTCGAGTCCAGCGCGGGTTGCAGGTCACCAACAGCCGCGCCACGCGCCAGTTCTTCCGCGAAAAAGGGGTTGCCACTGGCCCGCTTGGAGACCGGCTCAATCACCTCCGCTGGCAGGTACGAGATCAGTTCGCGGATCTGCTCGTGCTTGAGCGGCCTGATCGGGAGCACCTCGACGGCCTGCTCACGCGTCATCACCGTGATCAGGCCGCGCAGTGGATGGTCTTCGGGCATATCGATCTCGCGACAGGTGCAGAGGAACATGATCGAGGCCCCGCGCAACTGGCGCACCAGGTAGGCCAGCATCTCGCAACTGCTATAATCCGCCCACTGCACATCGTCGAGCACAATCATCATCGTCGTTTGCTCACAGATCATGCTGAGCAGCGCGCGCGTGGCCTCCCACAGACGCAGTTGTTCCTGCTCCGGCGGAATGGGCGGCGCGTAGAGCACACCCGGTAAAATATCCTGGAATTCGGGCATCATCGTGCCCAGCGGCTGGTAGAGTAGCGGGCGGCGCGTCAACTCTTGCCGCTGCCACAGACCCTGCGCCATCGCCTTGCGCAGAATCTCGATCCACATGCGATAGGGGATGTGGCCCTCCTGTGAGTAGGCGCGACACCAGGCCACGGCCCAGTTGCGGCGTTTGGCCTCGCGCGAAATCTCCTCGGCCAGGCGCGTCTTGCCCAGGCCCACATCGCCCATCAGCAGGAGAAATTGCGCGCGGCGCGCCGTATCCATGCTCAGCGGCGCGAAGACCGTCGGCTTCTTCTGCCCGGTCAGTTTGAGTTTGCGCGTCTGCTCGGTGATGTGCAGGACATTGTGCAGGCGCTCCATCTCCTCCTCGCGCCCGACCAGCGGACTCTGGTGAGTACGCCCGATATGCATGTGTTCCAGGTTGATGGGACGCGAGGAAAGGGACGAGGGTTCCGACTGTGGGTTCACGTGATAGAGCTGCGTGCGCGGCCTGGGCACATCCCCGCCGCTCAGAACCGCGTCGAACAGCGTGCGCGTCTCCGCCAGGGGGGTGATCTTAAACTCTTTGTGCAGCGCGGTAGCGAGGCGCTGGTAGACCGTCACCGCCTCGCTGCGCCTGCCCATCTGTGCCAGCAGAGCCATCAGACGCTGGGCCGCCGCCTCGTTCGTCGCGTCCGCCGAGAGCAGGCGATCCAGCAGTTCAGCCGCGCCGGACAGCGCCTCGCGCGCCATGCGCAGGTCGGAGAGTTCGAGCATCACCGTAATCCACGAACGGCGCAACGACTCGCGCCTGTTCAGCACACCCTCCACCGGGACTTCCGCGGGCAAGAAATCGCCGCCATACAGATTGGCCGCCTCTTCTAAAAGCTGCTCTTTCTCGCCCAGGTCATTGGTCGAGCGGGCCAGGGTCAGCAGGCGTTCAAAGGCATCGGCATCGATCCATAGCCGCGCCTGCTCCGCCATCACCAGCGAGGTATGGTCGCTCACCAGCAGCATCGAAGCGGTTGAGCGGCTGCGGCCCGGCTCAAAGATCTGGCGCAGATTGTGGACCGCGCGATCCAGGCGGTGCGCGGCAGTCTCCTGATCCAGATCGGGCCAGAGCATATACATCACCTGTTCGCGGCCCAGCTTGCGACCCGGCGTGCAGGAGAGGCAGGTCAGCAGCGAGCGCACGCGCTGATGTTGCAGGGTCGGCTCCGTCACCTGCTCCCAGAGCACGCCCTCTTCTGTATACAAAGGTTGTTCCAGGCGAAACTGACCGAGGGTATAGAAACGCATCAGGGTCGCGGGCACAAGGGGATTCGCCCCATTCTGCGCGATTTTCGGCGGGCGATTCAGATCAGCCGGTGGTTCTTTGCCAATATATGTACGCACCGTGCGCCCTTTCACAAGCTGATAGGCGTACCAGTAAGGACCGTGCCCAATGCCATCGCGACATTTACGGCACCGTTCTTTGCCACAATAACTCACTTGCCTGTGGTACGTAACCTTGATCTCGTCGTCCATTGACCCTCACCTTCAGGAAGACACCTGCCCATCCCTCTCAAAAAGTACTACGTTGGCCGGTTTCAAGCTCTGGTATACCTACCCGTGTGTATGTTCACGCTGCGCCGCGCCATCTCCCTATGCACGCGCAAGAAGTCGTTCAGTCAGGTTCGCACCTCTATTATATCAGTTTGTGTCAATGTGTGTGATTGGGATGATTGGGATGATTGGGATGATTGGGATGATTGGGATGATTGGGA
>CAXUEY010000099.1:0-7494 GCA_964250225.1 uncultured Ktedonobacteraceae bacterium
TTCAGTGTGTAGCTGTGTTTGTCTCATTGTTACAACCCCGAACGGGATGCCTCGACCAGTTCGCCGCCGCGCCGCAGAGCATGCATGAGCATCCAGTTGGGTTACAACCCCGAACGGGATGCCTCGACCAGTTCGCCTGCTGTGCCTGTAATATAGCACCAGAAGCCCCCAAAAGCAAGTATTTGCGAGGCACGCGTTTTTGGGGTCGTTTTTGCGGGGAAACAATGTACCTGAGATGTGGCATTTTGCTCTGGAACCGCTTTTGGAGAGGCGCGAGGGACGCCGCTCGGAGATCTCGTCACTGCGTGCCTCGCGGTTAAGTTTAGGCGACGAGAGGAAGGCTCTCCTAATGCACTTTGGCGCGCAAAGTAAAGGGGCGTGGCGCGACAAATTTTTCTACCGGCTCCGTCGGGGCCGACTCAAGCACGTCCATTTCCCAGAGGGCAATGGCGTAGGGCATGGCAAGTTCTTCGGGCGATTGCGCCGGGGTTGAGGCGACCTCCTGACCGGGCCAGGGGGTGTTGCTACCATCCTCAAGCGGCTGGGTGGGCGCTGAGTCAACTGCGGATTGCGGGGTGATGGGCGTATCTACGATAGGCCGGGTTGCGAGTATGGTAAGTTCAGCGGGTGAGCGCGTGGGCATGTGCTCAACGGTCTGGGCGAAGGTCGCGGTAAGGGCGGGCGGCGGGGTGAAAGGTGTGGGCATCGGGAACATATGCAGGCGTGACCAGCGCGGGAATCGAGGTGCCCACCAGTTGAGGTCCCCCAGCATGCGCATGGTGGCCGGGACCAGCAGCATGCGGATCAGCGTGGCATCCATGATGATCGCGCTGGCCAGGCCGATGCCAATCTCCTGGATAAAGATGATGCGCGCCGTGCCAAAGGCTCCCAGCACGATGGCCAGCAGCAACGCTTCGCTGGTAATCAGCCAACCGGTACGCTGCAGGCCGGACGAGATTGCTAAACGATTGTCGCCGGTGAGATCATAGCGTTCTTTGATGCGGCTGAGCAGGAAGACCTCATAGTCCATCGAGAGGCCAAAGGCGATAGCGAAGATCAACACTGGCTGCGTGGCGTCAATGCTACCCACGGACTGAAAATGCAGCAGACCCTGCAAATGTCCGTCCTGAAAGATCCAGACGAGGCCGCCAAAGGTCGCGGAGAGCGAGAGCACGTTCAGCAGGGTCGCCTTGAGCGGCATCATGAGCGAGCCGGTCATCCAGAAGAGCAGCACAAAGACCGCGAGCAGAATCACGAGCAGGGCCAGGGGCAGGGTCGCGCCCAGACTGGCTAACAGGTCGATCTGCTCCGGGGTGATGCCATCCACCAGCGCAACCAGGCCGCCCGGTGCGGAGCGCGCGCGGATCTGCTTGACAATAGAGATAGCCGCCGGGCTATGGTCGGCTGGTTGCAAGTAGACGATAATTTTCGTGAGATTCCCGTTGACCAGAGCCGAGACCGTTTGCATGAGCTGTGGATTTTGCTGCGGATTGGCGTAAAGTTGCTGATACTGGGCCAGGGTCATGTTTGCGTTAAGGCTGACGACGCTCGCAACGTTCTTGACACCAGGAATGGCCTCAATGCGCCTGACATAAGTGTCAAGGCTGGCCAGGTTGTGGGGTGCGAGCACGCTACCCGGCGTAGTGACCACGATGTTGAGCTGCGCACTGCCCTGTTGCGCGAAGTCCTGACGTAGACGCTCGCTAACCACGCGCTGTGGCTGGCCCACAGGCAAGACTTTCTCGTCGGGTGTGGCGAAAGTGATATGCAGGAAAGGCGAGCCGAGCAGGAGCAGCACAGCCAGCACTGACAGAGCTACAGGCAGCGGCCAGCGCATCACACATTCAGAGAGGCGATACCACACCCCGCGCTGTTCAGTGGCGCCCTCGGCTCGCAGCCGACGATGGCGCGCAAAGAGCTGGCTCAGGGAGAGCGCGTTGACTCGACGACCCAGCAGGGCTAGCAGGGCAGGCAGGAGGGTCAGCGAGGTCAGCATCACGACCATGACAGCCGCGAGCGCGCCCAGGCCAATGCCGCGCAGGAAGGTCAGCGGGAAAAGCAGGAGGCTGAGCAGGCTGGCCCCGATGGTCATCGACGAGAAGATCACCGTGCGCCCGGCAGTTGCCAGCGTGCGTTGCAATGCACCCAACACATTGCCTTCATTGTGGGCCAGTTCCTCGCGAAAACGCGTCACGATCAGGAGCGCGTAATCGATAGCCAGGCCGAGGCCAAGCATCGTCACTACGTTGAGCGCGTAGACAGAGACATCTGTGACCAGCGTGAGCAGGCGCAGCACGGCAAAAGCGCCTAGAATGGTCACGCCGCCGATCAATAAGGGCAATCCAGCGGCGATCAGACCGCCGAAAACGATCAACAGCAGCACGGCCAGAATGGGAAAGGTAATCAACTCGGCCCGCGCCAGGTCCGTGCTGATCTGTTGACCGACGGCCAGGTTCACCGGAACGTTCCCACCGACACTGACCTGCAACGTCGGAGAGGTCAGCAGCGGCTGGAGCGTCTGGTACTGCTGCAGTTTGACGGAGAGATTCTGTCCTCGCAGTTGTAGCAACACCAGCGTTTCATGGCCGTCACGCGAGAAAAAGCTCTGGTTGCCAGTAGAGTAATAGGAAGTGAGCGTGGCAACCTCCGAGCGCTTCTGAAGGGTCGTGAGTAGCGCCGTTGCAGCTTGCGTAAAGGCTGGATCAGTTGTACGCAAGGTCGGGCTAGATACGAGCAGAATCACATCCGCGAGCGAGCCACCCAGTCGCGTATCGAGCAGGTTTTTGGCGCGGGTGGACTCGCTGGCGGGGTCGCCATAGCCTTCGTTTTTGAGCTGACCAAAGACGCCCAATCCAAAGATACCCGCGCCAATGAGCAGCGTAAGGGCGCTGAACAGAACGGCCCAGCGTGCCCTTGCGAGAAAGCCCCCGAAGCGTGTGAGTACCGTCATCCAACCTCCGCATGTGGGCATCTCAAGCTTGAGCCATATAGAGGCTGCGCGTATAGCTGGCTGTTCAAAGATTCTGAGCGTTTTTCCACGATCATAGAGAGTTGCCCCACCGGGCGTAAGAGCAGGTTATGTTTGGGATTCATCTCGATATGCTGGTTTGGTAGCAGAGAAAGGCTGGTGCGCTGAGCGAGAGTAGCCAGCAACAAATGTCCCTCCATCAACGCGAAATGCAGTCCCAGGCAAATGCGCGGGCCAGCGCCAAAGGGCACATAAGCGTAGCGAGGACGTTGTTTTTCTTTTGCCGGCGCGAAATGTTCAGGATCAAACATTTCTGGCTGTGGAAAATACTCTTCGCGGCGATGCAGCGTATACGGGGCCAGCATCACAAAGCAATCTTTGGGCACGTGGTAGCCATCAATTTCCACATCACGCAAAGCGCGCCGACCGGTAAAATAGACCGGTGGATAGAGCCGCAGCGCCTCTTTCAGCACCTGCAAACAGTAGGGCAAACGCTCCAGGTCGTCATAAGTAGGTGTGCGGCCCTGCAAGACACCATCGACCTCGCGCTGCACCCGCCGATAGATCTCAGGGTGCTGGCAGAGCAGCATCCAGGACCAGCTTAACGCAGTCGCAGTTGTCTCATAGCCCGCGGCAAAGAGGTTCAGGCACTCGGTCATCAGCTGGTCATCGCTCATCGACGCGCCATGTTCATCTCTGGTATGCAACAGGATCGAGAGAAAATCGTTGCGCCTTCCCACATCGTCGCGCCGCTCATCGATAAAGTGCTGCATACGGGTGTGCAAGACCTGGAGTGCGTTACGCATGCGACGGTTGCGCGCGGTCGGCCAGCTATAGGGCAGCGGAAAAAACATCGAGGTCACATACGAAAGGTACTCAAAGGCCTCGATAATTGCCGCCCCAAGTGCGTCGGTTTCGGTGAACATATCGGCGTCAAACAGCACCTTGCCAATAATATTCATCGTCAGGCCGGTCATTTGCTGGTGGATATCGATCACAGCGCCATCTGGCCAGGTCTGCTGGAGACGTTCACCATAGCCGCCTATAGTGTCGGCATAACTGGCAATATGACGCGGCTGGAAGGCCGGGGCCATGAGCTTGCGCTGACAGCGGTGCTGCTCGCCTTCGCTACAGACGATGCCATTGAGCACCATCGGCGGTAAGTGACGGCGGCGCAGGGCGATACCTTTATCGAAATCGCCCGCGTGTTCAACCAGAATGCTCTGCACATGTTCGGGTGTATTAAAGAACATGCCGGGAAATGGCCCGAAACGGAGGCCGCACACATCTCCCACACGAGCCATGCGTTGTAAGAAGCCCAGGCGATCTTTTGTAATGTCGAATAAGTTCCCAAGCAGCGGAATCCCGCTCACATAGGGGAACGTTTTCTGGGTGAGAATACTACAACCTCCCTCTCTACTACACAACAGCTATCATCCATTATACCCGCCAAACCTAACATCCAGCGGATAGAGAGCACCAATCAACGGTAATATAGGACAAAAATACACTCATATCACCAAATATCTATCTTCTGGTGCAGGAATCGCAACACGCGTCCATCCTTGAACAATTGGCCCAAAAACCACTTGTAGGCAAGGGTATCCACACGCAGGTGAAACCTAAAAAATAATGCACACGCGTCGTTAGGGATATTTCAGAAAAACGCAGATGGATTGCGAAGCCGCTAGAATGGTTGCATCGAACCATGCCTTGACAGGGACGATACAATGCAGTCAGCAGAGGTGTCTAGACAGTTCAGACCGTGTTGAGCGCCATTTCATGTTCACCAGATTGTGAATAGGCAAACCTTCTGTTGGAACGTTGATGAAGAGGGAACCCATGCCAGAAGAGCTGTATGATCAGTCGTCTACCGCATATCTTGTGATGAAACAAGGGCCACAAATGGGCAAACGCCTGGAAATCTGGAAAGATGTTACGACTATTGGGCGTAGCCGTGAATGCGATATCTTTCTGGAAGATCTGGCTGTACACCGCAAACAGGCCAGCATTCTGCGCACACCCCACGGTTATATGCTCCACGACGACCACGGCAAAAGCGATAGCTTCGTCAATGAGCAGCCAGTCAACAGCAGTAAACCTCTGGCGGATGGCGATGTGCTCCGTTTCGGCAATACGCGCCTGACCTTCAGCGGCAACGAGGGTACGCGCCCATTTAAACTGGCGTCATCGCGTGGGCAGGAACGCAAAAGGCTAAGAAAAATCGATCCTGACACCAGCTCAATGGCAAAACTCGACCTCTCTACTCTGCGCGGCGCTATCGGCAGCTATGAATTACGCGAGTCTGAGACAACGATTGGGCGGAGTCGCGAGTGCGATATCTTTCTGGAAGATTTAGCCGTCAGCCGTTTGCACGCGACGTTGCGCCTGCTCTCCGATGGCCACTATGAGATCGAGGATCGCCATTCAGCCACTGGCACGTTTGTCAACGGCCTGCGTATTACACGCTACCGTCTGATCCAGGGGGATACCGTGCAAATCGGCTCCAGCTATCTGACCTTCCGCTATAGACCATGAGGTGGTCCCTCCTTGAGTCATGTGCTTAGCGCAGCAATGCCAGAAGCGCGTGGGTACGCCTGGCGTAGACATCAATCTCAGGAGACGACGAGGAAGAGTATGGATGAGTGCGCCAGATAAAATCGCGGACTTCGGCTGGAACTTCGTTCATCTGTGCATGGTGACGAGCGTGTGAAGAAGAAACGTCCCGGTAACGCTCTGCCAGAGGGAGCGGGTGTATATAGCTGGCAAAAGGCCGGTTCTCAGGCCGCGCCAGCAACTCTTCCAGTTCGCGCTTGCCAGCGGTAGCACGCGGCGCAACTAGCAAGTGCGCCAGGCTAAATAGTTCGCGTAACGCCTCATCACGCTCGGCATAATAACGCGGATCGAGAATCTGCACAATCTTATCGAAACCCACCAGGAAGAGGAGTCGCTGCACACGTGGAAAAGCCGCACGTATACCCCGTGCCTGCTCCACATAGAGTCCCCGGTTGAGCAGTATAATTCCGGCGCGCGCCCCCTGGCTTTTCAGTACATGCTCCAGCAACACCACGCGATCCAACAGAGTCATACGCTCCACAGCCTCTTTATCTACACTCTGTTTGCTCAAAGCAGCGTAGACCTGCCAATACCCTCCCTGGTGCCTGGCAAACGCGCGAGCCTGGCGCAACATAGCCAGATGCGCGCTGGTCGGCGGATTAAACGAGCCGGGGAAGATCACCATATTGCCACGCGGCTGCGCCGAACCGGGCACAAGAAACGCGTAGGGGCTGAACACCATGTCCATGCGGCCCAGCACGTTGTGTGCGCGCTGGTAAGTACGAAGCGTCTGTTTCGCAAAGAGAACTTTCATATTTTCTATTATAGAAAATACGAAGTGATTCCCGATAGCTTTGATCTATTTCTTCTGGAATTGTAGCCCATATGGTGAGGGGTCCAGGCGCTCCAGATCTTTCGCCAGTAGCCCTTTTTGGGCCAGCCAGTACTGGGTCTCTGTGCGCGCCTCTTCCTGCGAGGAGGCGTATAACAGTTTCAGGCGCAGGGGCCGACCAGGAGTGCCTTTCTCTGCTGTATCGCGGTACCAGGCCTGCCAGAGCGTAACTGTGCGTGCAACTTGAATCATTCTCTTTCCCTTTCCATCATCAACATCGATACATGTTTTCTGAAGATTGTTCCCCCCTTTGTGCCTATTATCAGTGTACCAGCATATCTGTGATTTGCGGAATGAATAGCGGATATATGGTGCAGATACCAGGACTATCTGGCTAGCCAGCCCGCTTATTCTGCATATGTATCAGGACTTATCGATCAAGAACGCATCGCGAGGGGCCTGCTCAGAAAAAGACGCTGCTGTCCAGCAAAAATTGACCCGGCTGTGGTCCTCATGCTATACTGCGCCACAGAAAGAGAATACAGCAGAGCGTCAAAGGTAAAAGTGTCATGGTGAAAGCAAACGGCTATATCGGCAAGCACGTTGGCAATTATCGCGTCATGGCCAAAATTGCCAGTGGCTCTTACGGGACTGTCTACCGGGCGCAACATACGATCCTACCACGCATGGCCGCGGTAAAGATGATGCACGTGGCTCACCTCAATTCGCAAAAAGAGCGCGATGGCTTTCTCAAAGAGGCCAGTTTACTGGAGCAACTAAAACACCCGCATATTTTGCCGATCTACGATGTTGGTATCGAAGAAGACTCGCCCTATATGGTTGCCGAATACGCCTCGAAAGGTTCCCTACGCACCTTACTCAAGCGTCACGGGCGGCATCCCATTGCCCTGGAAGATGGCCTACGTGTCCTGGCCCAGATCGGCGAAGCACTGCAACACGCGCACCAGCAGGGGATTGTGCATCGTGATCTCAAGCCGGAAAATATTCTTTTTAACAGCAATGGCGAGGCGCTACTCGGCGATTTCGGTATCGCGACAGTCCTGGAGACGGCCAGCATTAAACATGTCGATGCCAGCGGTACTCCCCCCTATATGGCCCCGGAACAGTTCCAGAATAT